>CBFGSX010000001.1:0-51545 GCA_965651535.1 uncultured Alphaproteobacteria bacterium
TGATGCGCGCAGGCCATGGGAAATGTTCTAGCGCCGCGCGCTTAACAAAGTCGAAACGTCACGCGGCGGGGCGCAGGACGCGTTGCTCCGCCAGTTTGAAATAATGCCGTCCCACGCCGACCAGAACATCATGGTCCAGATCGCCGACTTGGGTGAACAGCGCGTCGCGGTTCATGGCAAACGGCTCGAGCAGGGCATGACGGTCGCGAATATCTGAAAATGTTTTGAGGAGGTGTTCTTGTGCGGCATCCGGCTCATCAAGCCAGAAGCTGCGCGTATAAAGCGCAACGGTTTCCTCAAGACTCTTTTTGTTTGCAACAAATTCGATCGCGCAATGGAGTCCTTCGGCCATTTCGGAAGAGGTAAAACGCTCCTGTTTATGATGCAGACGCGCCAGGCTGATGTCATAGCGATGGGACAGGCTGTGAACGGTCTCCATGCTGGCGGTCAGGTGACCCATGAATTCGCCCAGACTGTTATAGCTCCAGTCCTGCGCGGCTTTGTGGCCCAGAATTCCCAAGAGCCACAGACATTCGGTTTCGCTGATGATAACAGGAGGGATAAGAGAGTGGCTGGTCATTCCTACAAGATTAGGGAAATAATTACGGGAATGTCAATCATTCCCGTTTCGACCATCGCCCCGGCCCAGGAAGGCGGTTTTTTTTCTGTCAATGCGGCTTTTCGGTCGTGCCTCTGCAAGGGCGCGCCTTAAATCATTGCCACGTCGCCATTACTTAAAATCTCCTCTCTTTTTGAGAGATCAAAAACATCCCTCCTATGTCACCCCCGCGCAGGCGGGGGTCTGGCTCTCATTCCGTTGAGATTTCAAGCCGGATGCCCGCCTGCGCGGGCAAGACAGGGGCGAGGAAAGGGCCTCAAATCGGGGAGCAGGCCGACCTGATGTCACGCTGGAAAATTTAATGGAATCGCCTTATAATAAAAGGGTCGGACGGGGCTTTGGGCCCTTGTCCGAGGGGTTTCCTTGCGTTATACGTCGCCTTGCCGAGTATCCGCATGGGAAAATCCGGCTGACACCACGGGGATAGACGGATTGTGCCGCATGGTGCGGGCAACGGAAACTATCTGCCAAACATTGGAGAGTCATCTATGGCTAAAGTATTGGGTATTGATTTGGGGACGACCAACTCCTGCATGGCGATCATGGAGGGGGGGACGTATAAAATCGTCGAGAACGCCGAGGGCAAGCGCACCACGCCGTCGATCGTCGCGTTCACGGATAAAGGCGAGCGCCTGGTCGGCGATCCCGCCAAGCGCCAGGCGGTCACCAACCCCGAGCGCACGCTTTATGCGGTCAAGCGCCTGATTGGCCGCCGCTTCGACGACAAGGAAGTGCAAGAGGCGATCAAGAAATCGCCCTATAAAATCGTCAAGGGCGATAACGGCGACGCGGCTATCGAAGTCGACGGCGAGAAATACGCCCCGGCACAAATCGCGAGCTTTGTCCTCGGCCGCATGAAAGAAGCCGCCGAAAACTATCTCGGCGAGAAAATCGCCGAAGCGGTCATCACCGTGCCCGCCTATTTCAACGACTCCCAGCGTCAGGCAACCAAAGACGCCGGGAAAATTGCGGGCCTTGATGTTTTGCGCATCATCAACGAGCCGACGGCGGCTGCCTTGGCCTATGGCCTCGACAAGAAACAGCACGGCACGATCGCCGTCTATGACTTGGGCGGCGGCACGTTCGACGTGTCCATTTTGGAAATCGGCGACGGCGTGTTCGAGGTGAAAGCCACGAACGGCGACACCTTCCTCGGCGGCGAAGACTTTGACCTGCGCATCATCGATTTTCTGGCCGATGAGTTCAAAAAAGACCAAGGCATCGATCTGCGTTCCGATAAATTGGCTTTGCAGCGTCTGAAAGAAGCCGCCGAAAAAGCCAAGATCGAATTGTCCAGTGCGATGGAAACCGAAGTGAACCTGCCCTTCATCACGGCGGATCAATCGGGGCCGAAGCATTTGAACGTCAAATTGTCGCGCGCGAAACTCGAAGCATTGGTCGACGACCTGCTGCAAAAAACCATCGAGCCGATGAAAAAGGCGATGAAAGACGCGGGCGTTTCCGCCAGCCAGATCGACGAAGTTGTATTGGTCGGCGGTATGACGCGTATGCCCAAAGTCATCGAGATCGTCAAAAACTTCTTTGGCAAGGAACCGCATAAAGGCGTGAACCCCGACGAAGTGGTGGCCGCCGGTGCGGCAATCCAGGGCGGCGTGTTGAAAGGCGACGTCAAAGACGTTCTGCTTCTCGACGTGACCCCGCTTAGCTTGGGTATTGAAACCTTGGGCGGCGTGTTCACGCGTCTCATCGACCGCAACACGACCATCCCGACCAAGAAATCGCAGATCTTTTCCACGGCCGACGACAACCAGACGGCGGTGACGATCCGCGTGTTTCAGGGTGAACGCGAAATGGCCGCCGACAACAAGATCCTCGGCCAGTTCGATCTCGTGGGCATTCCGCCCGCGCCGCGCGGCATGCCGCAGATCGAAGTCGGTTTCGACATCGACGCCAACGGCATCGTCCATGTGACGGCCAAGGACAAAGCCACCGGCAAGGAGCAGCAAATCCGCATCCAGGCTTCGGGTGGTTTGTCGGATGCCGATATCGAAAAAATGGTCAAGGAAGCCGAAGCCAACCGCGAAGGCGACGCCAAACGCAAGGAGTTGGTCGAGGCGAAGAACCACGGCGAAAGCCTGATCCACGCGACCGAGAAATCCATCAAGGAGCTGGGCGACAAGGCCCCCGAAGCCGAAAAAACCGCATGCGAGACGGCGATTGCCGATCTGCGCGGCGTGTTGTCGGGCGAGGACGCCGAGGCGATCAAGGCGAAAACCGACGCGCTGGCGCAGGCCAGCATGAAGATCGGTGAGATTCTGTATCGCCAGCAACAGGAAAACCCCAGCGCGGGTGCCACGGCCAATGAGTCTTCGGCAGAAACACCCGAAGGTGCCAAGGATGGCGCCAAGGACGGAGAAGTCATTGACGCCGACTTCACCGATCTGGACGACGACAAAAAGGCGAATGGGTAAAGCAGGATAACGAAAGGCCGGGGGAAACCCCGGCTTTTTGTTTTTGAAACACAGAGCTAAACAGAGATAGACAGAGTTCTTTTGTCTTCCTTGCCGCGCAGCGGCCTGAATACACGATACTAACGGCATGACAGAATTTATGCGCTTCGCGCGGAGTAATCCGTTAGAGAGGGATTCTCTGTCTATCTCTGTTTAGCTCTGCGGTTCAATCCTTTTTCTTATGCCGAATTTGCGTTATACTCGCCGATATGTCCCCGCGTCGATACACACACGATAATCTGATTTACGAATCCTTCTACAAGGCGATTTTCAATTCTTTGTTTGTGGCGCTGGCGCCAGCCTTGGTGTTCCTGATCGGCGTGATCGTCGACGATACGCCTTTGACCTTTATCGGGTTGGCGCCGTTTCTGGGGCTGACTCATCTGGTGTTCATGGTCAGTTTTTTTGTGAATTTCTTTTACTACGTCTATTTCGTGCGTCGCCGCCAGCGCCTGTTGTCCTATTTCGCGGCGGTGGCGGTCACGGCGGGCGGCGGGTTCGTGTTGTTTTCCGATACGTTCAACGGGATGTTCTCCAACACCGGAAACGCCGTCATCATGATGACCTGGTTTTTGATTCTGGTGATGCTGATGATCGCGCACCGGATCGGAGCGTTCGACAAAGGAAGGGAGACGCGCTACGAGGAAGAAAGCTGGCTTTATCGGCACACGCTGGCGCGCGCGGGCGGCGTCGAGGAGACCGAAATTTCGATCGAGGATGTTTATACGCCGCACCGTTATATCGACCATCACGACGAAAACGCCCCCGATCTGCCGAAGGCGGCGATCGACCCGGAGCAAGACCCCAAACGCGCCTCGCGGCTGACGTAGGTTTTTTGAAACGCAGAGCTAGACAGAGAGTCCCGTTCAACGGGTTACTCCGCGCGAAGCGCATAAATCCTGTCATGCCGTTAGTATCGTGTATTCAGGCCGCTTCCGCCTACGCCAAGGCTTCGGTGGACGGGTCGCGGCAAGGAAGACAAAAGAACTCTGTCTATCTCTGTTTAGCTCTGCGTTTCAACCCTTGAAACCTTCCCGTTTGCACGCTAGAAAATCATAAGGAAAATGGGTGCCTCTTGAGAGGGCCGCAAAAGGTAAACGATATGGCCAAACGCGATTATTACGATGTCCTGGGGGTCGGCAAGACGGCCTCGAACGACGACATGAAAAAAGCCTATCGCAAAAAGGCGATGGAATATCACCCCGATAAAAATCAGGGCAACAAGGAAGCCGAGAAAAAATTCAAGGAATTGAACGAGGCCTATGACGTCTTGAAAGACGAACAAAAGCGCGCGGCCTATGACCGTTTCGGCCATGCGGCCTTCGAGGGCGGCATGGGAGGCATGGGCGGCGCGCGCGGCGGGACGCAAGGTTTCGACCCGGGCGCGTTCTCGGATATTTTCGAAGAAATGTTCGGCGACTTCATGGGCGGGATGCGTGGGGGCGGCGGCGGTCGCCGCGACAGCGCGCAGCGCGGCTCGGATCTGCGCGTCGTGCATGAAGTGTCGTTGGAACAGGCTTTTCGCGGCGCGAAGGCAACGGTCAATCTGTCGAGCAATGTCGAATGCGACACGTGCCGCGGCACGGGCGCGCAAAGCGGCACCGGGGTCGAAACCTGCGACATGTGCCACGGGCGCGGCGCGGTCAGAACACAAAGCGGTTTCTTCACGGTCGAGCGTGCCTGTCCGCGTTGTCAGGGTCAGGGCAAGATCATCAAGAACCCGTGCAAATCCTGTGGCGGCGAAGGGCGCAAGCGCAAAGGCCGCAGCCTCGAGATCAACATTCCCGCGGGCGTCGATGACGGCACGCGCATCCGCATCGCCGGCGAAGGCGAGGCGGGGCTGCGCGGCGGGCCTGCGGGCGATCTCTATGTCGAGATTTCCGTCAAGCCCCACAAATTATTCAAGCGCGAGGACGCGCATCTGTTCTGCCGCGTGCCGGTTTCGATGGTGACGGCGGCGCTTGGCGGCGCGGTCGAGGTGCCGACCATTGACGGCGGCCGCGTCGAAATGAAAATTCCCGCAGGCACGCAAAGCGGCACGCAAATGCGCCTCGGCGGCAAGGGCATGAGTATTTTGCGCGCGGGCCATCGCGGCGACATGTATGTCGAGGTCGCGGTGGAAACGCCCGTCAACCTCAGCAAAAAGCAAAAAGACCTGCTCGCGGAATTCGACGGGCAGGGCAAGAACAATTCGCCCGAAAGCGCGGGGTTCTTCAGTCGCGTGAAGGAATTCTTCGACGATCTCAAGGATTAAGTTTCCCTTCGTCATGCTTCGGCTTGTCCGGAGCATCTGGTGTGAGATCCTCCGCATAAAGCGGAGGATGACGGATAAGAGAAGCCGAATCGTTTTCCACAGTATGCCATCTTGAAATTCCTTTGCCGCCCTCATGCGTGCGGATGTCAAGTCTTAACGGCGCATTAAGAAATAGGAATTTATACGCATATCAAATCAATGGCTTGAAAAAAATGCCCTTTAAAAGGGCAAAAAGATGGAATCGCGGGGATTCAAAGACCGACTCCGCATGGTGCGGGCTTTCCCACAAACTTATCCACAGATTCTGGGGATAAACGAAAACGAGAACGGGAAGCTCAGGAAAACCGCCACACCGCCGTTGCTTAAACCCCCTCTCCCTTTGGGAGAGGGATGGGGTGAGGGTTTTCGATTTATCCTGCTGCCGCGTAACCCCTCACCCGTCCGCCTTCGCTATCGCTTCGGCGCGCCGACCTCTCCCACCGGGAGAGGTGACAGGCTCCCCCCCCCTTTTATGTCACCCCCGCGCAGGCGGGGATCCATGGTATAGACCCTCGCTTGCGCAAGGGTTACGAAGGGGTGGCAACTCTCCCATTGAGGCCGGAGTCCAGTCTGCAATAACGGCATGTTTCCATTTTTGAACCACTAAGAACACAAAGCATTCCGCAAAGCGCTTTATTCTTGGAGAACTTCGTGACCTTAGGGCTCTTCGGGGTTATTTTTTCTGGACCCCGGATCACGTCCGGGGTGACAGCTTGGGGGAGAATATCAGGCGCGGGAAATGGCGCGCTCGGCCTCGCGCAGCGCGTCTTCGGCTTTGCCGAATTCGGGGTCTTCGCGGCGCCCCAGCGCGTCGTGGATCTGTTTGTGGCCGCGCAGGATCTTGCGCAATTCCTCGATGGTCGAGCGCGCCAGATCGGCAAAGGCGCGGTTTTTATCCTCTGTGGCGACGGAAATATTCTGCGCGGCTTGGTATTTGCCCAGCGCCGCCTTGATCTCGGCATCCACCGATTTCAGGAAATTTTCCGAGCTTTCTTCGTGGCTCGCGCCCGCCGCCGAAATTTCCGTGCTGGTCTTGGCCATGTCGCTGGTGAAATTCACCAGGTCGGGCTTGCCGCCGGCGGCGATGAAATCCTTGACCGCCCCGGCCAGCTCGCGGGCGAGGCGCGCGGCCATGCGCCCGAGGGTTTTGGAATCGATAAGGCCCGACAGTTTCAGCGCGGCGATGGACGCCTTGATGCGCTGGATGGTTTGCATGGCATAGGATTTTTTCTGGTCGTTCAGGTCGACGCGCGATTGCTTCAGCGCATGGATCGCGGTTTCGGCCTCTTTTTTCTGGGCCGCGACGCGCTCGCGCAGCACCGGGTCGGATTGATACAAATCCGAAAGGCGCGTCTGGGGCGCTGGGGTGATCGGTGTCGTCATCATGTTCCGCCGTTCTGGCCGAAAAAGGCAATTTTCTATCCTCCATTCTAGCAAATCCCCTTAAAAATCAGGTAAAAACTTGCGCCGCACCTGTGATAACGGAGTGTTTATACTTTTTTAACCACGAAGGGTAAGTTTTTTGAAACGCAGAGCTAGACAGTGATCGCAGAGCGTCCCGTGATAATGGAGAAAAATGCGCGAAGCGCACACAAATATCGTGATAGACGTTAGGCTTGGATTTTCAGGTCGCTACGCGGCAGAGAAGAAAAATGAACTCTGTCTGCCTCTGTCTAGCTCTGCGTTTCAAAAAAACTTACCCTCCGTCTGCAAGGCGTTTTGTTCTTGGAAAACTTCGTGACCTTAGTGCTCTTAGTGGTTAACAAGGGTCCTTCGGGTCAAGCCCGAAGGACCCAGAAGGTATTCTTTGAGGATATTCTTTCAAATTTGAGACAGTGCAAAAAACCGCTATAGTCCACGCCATGAATACCCTGTTGAACGGCCTTGCCGTCATTGATTCCTTTGCAAAATCCGCGGGCCTCGGCCCCGGCGTCTACCGCATGCTGAACGCGGCGGGGGAATATCTTTATATCGGCAAGGCGCGGCAGCTGGAAAAGCGAATCGCCTCCTATACGCAGTTCGACAAATTGCCCGTGCGGCTCCAGCGCATGGTGGCGGAAACGGTCGCCATGGAGGCGACGCATACGCGCACCGAAGCCGAAGCCTTGATGCTCGAAGCGAACATGATCCGCAAGCATCTGCCGCGTTACAACGTGCTTTTGCGCGACGACAAATCCGTGCCCTATATCCATCTTTCGACGGATCACGATTTTCCAAAGGTCTCGGCGCATCGCGGCGCGAAAACCGACAAGGGCGAATATTACGGCCCCTTTGCCAGCGCCGGGCCCGTCTGGGAAACCATCGAAACCTTGCAGCGCGTGTTTTTGCTGCGGAATTGTTCCGATCACGATTTCGCTACGCGCAAGCGCCCGTGCCTGCAATACCACATCAAGCGCTGCACGGCGCCGTGCGTCGGCAAGGTGACGCAGGACGCATACGCCGAACAGGTCAAAGGCGCGCGCGCTTTCCTCGACGGGAAATCCGCCGATCTGCAAAAGCAATTCGCCGCAAAAATGCAACAAGCCGCCGACAAGAACGAATTCGAAATGGCGGCCCTTTACCGCGACCGCCTCAAGGCGCTGGCGGCGGTGCAATCGAAGCAGGATATCAATGTCGAAAGCTTGATCGAGGATGTCGATGTCATCGGCGCGTATCTGGATGGCGGGCAGGCTTGCATCGAGGTGTTCTTTTTCCGCGGCGGGCGCAATTACGGCAACAAGGCCTATTTCCCGCGCCACGCGGCGGATGTCGCGCTTGATGAAATCCTGTCCGCTTTTATCGGCCAGTTTTACCAGTCGCGTCCCGCCGCGCCCGAGATTCTCATCAGCCATGAAATTCCCGAGCGCGACATTCTGGCCGAAGCCTTGACGGCGGAAAACGACCGCGCGGTGAAAATTCATGTGCCCCAGCGCGGCGACAAAAAACGCCTGATCGATTTCGCGGTGGAAAACGCCAAACGCGCCCATGCGCGCAACATGGAAGAGGGCGCCAAACACCGCGAGGCCTTGGAAAAACTGGCGGCTTTGGGCGGATGGGAAAACGCGCTCGAACGCGTCGAGGTCTACGACAACTCGCATCTAAGCGGGACAAACGCGCTGGGGGTGATGATCGTCGTCGGCCCCGAGGGCTTCGAGAAAAAACACTACCGCAAATTCAATATCCGCGACGCGCGCGGCGACGACGACACGGCGATGATGCGCGAAGTGCTGACGCGGCGGTTATCGGTTGAGGGCGAGGCGCGATTTCCCGACCTGATCCTCCTCGACGGCGGCAAGGGGCAGCTGAACGCTGCGAAAAAAACGCTGGCCGAATTGAACTTGGATTTGCCGCTGCTGGCGATTTCCAAAGGGCCGGATCGCCATGCGGGGCGCGAGTGGCTGCATTTTCCTGACGGACGCGAAATACAACTCGAAAAAGCCGACCCTCTCCTTTATTTCCTGCAACGCATCCGCGACGAGGCGCATCGCTTCGCCATCACGGGCCAGCGCGCGCGGCGCAGCAAATCGCTGGTGAAATCCAGTCTCGATTCCGTGCTCGGCATTGGCGGCAAGCGCAAAAAAGCGCTGCTGCTGCATTTCGGCTCGGCCAAAGCGGTCGAACGCGCGGGCGTCGAAGATTTGATGAAGGTGGACGGCATCTCGCGCAAAACGGCGGAGACGATTTATCACCACTTCCACGACGGGAATTAGTTCATCTGCGTGTTGCTCAGACCGGGTGTGTGCGCCATCGGCTTGAATTTCGGCAACTCCATATTCTGGCGCATTTGTTCCAGACGGTTGGTCGGCATGGTCATGGCGTTGGCATTGCCGATGGGCTGGAATCCCAAACGCCCCAGCTCGGGAGTGTTTTCCTCGATGTAAAGCGGCAATCCCGCCTCGACTTCCCGCGAGGTCTTGCAGAATTTTTTGAACAGCAATTCTTTGATCCCGGGCGTCGTCGCAAAGAAATCCTCAATCCGCACAAAGCCTTCCGCGCCGTCTTTTTCAACGCTGTGGCGGATATAGCCGACCGGATCACCTGTTTCGACGGCAACCAGCACATTTTGGGGGGTGTCGTGCAGGGTATTTTCCAGCGCGACCAGCCGGTCGCCATAAGTCCCTTTGGGCCAGTCGGACAAATCGGCCAAAGCCGTGACATCCGACAGGACGGCGCCGCGAAACTTGATCGGGTTCGGGTTGTGGGTGGACATGCCCCCAGTATCGTCCAGCAGAGGTAAATAATTCCATAATGCAAAAGTGGCGGGTAAAGGGGGTGCTTAAATGCTCACACTTCTGGGGCCTTCGGACTTGATCCGAAGGCCCATGGATCCTCGGGTCAAGCCCGAGGAACCCGGAATAGGGGCAAGACCTTTTATTCGTATCATGCTATCAAAACCCCATGAATTTACACGATCTGACCACCTATGACTACGAATTGCCGCCCGAGCTGATTGCGGCCTATCCGGTCAGCCCCCGCGATGCGGCGAAGCTTCTCGTCTGGCCGCAAAATGAAGAAAGAATCTTCCGCGATCTGGTGGACTATTTCGACAAAGGGGATGTGCTGGTGGTGAATGCCAGCAAGGTTCTGCCCGCGCGTCTTTTCGGTGTGCGTCCTAAAAGAGATACCAATACTCCTGATGTCAACATCGAATTGTTGCTGCACACGCCGCGCGGGGATTTTTCCGAATGGGCCGTTTTCGCCAAGCCTGCAAAACGTCTCAAAGAAGGCGACGAGATTATTTTTGCGGATGATTTCAAATGCCGTGTGACGGGCCGCGAGGCCGATCAGGTCATCGTGAAATTCCCTTATGACGGCGCGACGACGCAGGCGAAACTCGAGGCGCACGGCCATGTGCCGCTGCCGCCTTATATCGAGCGTCCCGACGAAGCGATGGACAAAACCGAATACCAGACGGTCTATGCCGATCAATCCGGGTCGATCGCGGCACCGACAGCGGGATTGCATTTCACCGAGGAACTGATCCAAAAGCTGAAAGACAAAGGTGTCGCAATTGTCGAGGTTACGCTCCATGTCGGGGCCGGGACGTTTCTGCCCGTTACGGTCGATGACATCCGTCAGCACAGGATGCATTCGGAATGGGGACAGGTAACGCAAGAGGCGGCGGACACGATCAACGCAGCAAAAACACGCGGCAACACGATCACCACCGTTGGCACCACGGCAACAAGGCTTGTCGAGAGTGCGGCGCGCAAGACCGGCAAGGTCGAGCCATGGGAAGGCAAGACGGATATCTTTATCACGCCGGGCTTTGATTTCCGCGTGGCCGACCGGATCGTGACCAATTTTCACATGCCGAAATCCACTTTGCTGATGCTGGTCTCGGCTTTTCTGGGCGGGGTGGACAGCGCCATGGCGCTTTACCGTCTGGCCATTGAAAAACGCTATCGTTTTTACTCTTACGGCGATGCGTGTTTATTGACTCGGGGCGGCTCTACCCCCTAATCTGTCATTCCGACCCGCAAGGGGAGGAATCTCCCGCAGAATAAAAAAGATTCCTCGCATAGGCTCGGAATAACAAAACAGGATAAACCATGACCGTCGATCTCAAGGAACTTATGGCGCTGTGCAAGCGCCGCGGCTTCGTCTTCCAGGCCTCGGAAATCTATGGCGGGATTAACGGGTTTTGGGATTACGGCCCGCTCGGCGTGGAGTTGAAGAACAACATCCGCGATGCATGGTGGCGCGCCATGGTGACCTGCCCGCCGATCGGCCCCGACGGCCAGCCGGTCGAGATTGTCGGCCTTGATACCTCGATCATCCAGCATCCGAAAAGCTGGGAGGCCTCGGGCCATGTCGGCGGATTTTCCGATCCGATGCGCAAATGCAAATCCTGCGGCCATTTCATCCGCGAAGATCACCTTTGGGACATCCTGACGACCGAGAGCGAGTGGGTTGCCTCCCTGTTACAGGAGTTTACGCCCGGCACGGGCGGGATTGATACGGAACGCCTGATGAAATGGGCGAAGACGAAAGGCAAGAAACTGGCGCCCAATCTGGCACTGGTGAAAAATCCCGAGGTGACGCTGTCCTTCCTGGCGACGCGCGTAAACGCTCAGCCGGACGCGCCGCCGGACATTGTGGAAATCCTCCGTCATCTGGCAACGGAACAATTGAATGTCACCGGATTGCAAGAGCCTTGCCCGCGCTGCGGCGGAAATCTGGGGGAATCGACGAATGTTTCGCTGATGTTCGAATCTTATACGGGTATTGAAAAATCATCGGCCAGCAAAGTTTATCTGCGCCCCGAGACTTGCGGCCCGATCTTTTTGAATTTCAACAACGTCGTCGACACGGCGCGGGTGAAGATGCCTTTCGGCATCGCGCAGATCGGCAAAACCTTTCGCAACGAGGTCACGCCGCGCAATTTCATCTTCCGCTCGCGCGAATTTGAACAGATGGAATTGGAATGGTTCTGTCATCCGTCGGAATCGATGAAATGGTTCGAATTCTGGCTGGAACAGCGCAAGGCCTGGTGGAAATCCATCGGCATCGACTCATCGAAATTCTATTACAACGAAATCGACAAAACCGATCTGGCGCATTATTCCCAGCGCACCGTCGACATCGAATACGAATTTCCCTTCACCTCGCCGGGCCATGGCGAGCTCGAGGGTGTGGCGCATCGCGGCGATTTCGACCTCACGCAACATGAAAAATTCTCGGGACAAAAAATGTCTTATCGCGATCCGGTGACGAACGACGTGTTCCACCCGCATGTGATCGAACCGTCCACGGGCCTGACGCGCGCATTCCTGACGGTCATGTGCGACGCCTATACGGTTGACGCGAACCGCCCGTCGGGATTGTTTTTGAAATTCCACCCGTCCATCGCGCCGAAGAAAGCCGCCATTTTGCCGCTGACGGCCAAGGGCGCGCACCCCGAGATTGCGACCAAGCTCTATCTGGAGCTGCGCCAACATTACAACGTCGATCTCGATATCAAACAAAATATCGGCAAGCGCTATGCGCGTCAGGACGAGATTGGCACGCCGTTCTGTTTCACCATCGACGATACGACGGAAACGGACGGCACGGTTACCGTGCGCGACCGCGACACGACGCAGCAGGAACGCATCAAGCTGTCGGATGTCAAAGCGTTTCTGGATAAGAAGATTAGGAATATATAACCCAGTTATAGCCCTAGGGCTTGTCCCGGGGGCCCATTCTTCGAGGATGTGTGAGCGATCGCATTGCCGCCGTTTATATTGTCACCAACAAGAAAAATGGAACGCTATATATCGGTTCGACAAATGATCTGTATCGCCGCGCGACGGAACACAAGCAGAGCTTGATAAAAGGATTTTCCAAGCAATATGGTTTAACAAAGCTGGTTTACGCCGAGCCGTGCCCGGATGTCACGACGGCTTTGCTGGCCGAAAGGCGCTATAAAAAATATAAGCGTCAATGGAAGATAAATCTGATTGAAAAGATGAATCCAAACTGGGATGATCTGTCGGAAAAACCCTGGTAATGGGTCCCCGGAACAAGTCCGAAGACCACTGCTTTTTTAATGGCCTTCGGGCTTGTCCCGGAGGCCCATACAACAAGAGGATATACATGGCACTCACGTTACCGCAGGAAATGCTGATCGACGGGCAGTGGCTGAATGCCGCCGACGGGAAAACGATGACCGTCAAAAATCCCGCCAATGACGACGAAATCGGCACGATCCCGCGCGCCTCGGGCAAAGAGGTCGCCGCCGCCATCGAGGCCGCGCATGAGGCCTTCCCGAAATGGGCCGATCTGACCGCCTATGAGCGCAGCAAAATTTTGCGCAAATGGTGGGAATTGATTCTGGTGAACAAGGAAAACCTTGCCCAGATCATGACGCTGGAAAGCGGCAAGCCCGTGCCTGAATCGCGCGCCGAGATCGATTACGCCGCCAGCTTCGTCGAGTTTTTCGCCGAAGAAATCAAGCGTCCGATGGGCGAGATTATCCCCGCCGCCGTCGCCAACCGTTCCATCCGCACGATTTTACAGCCCGTCGGCGTATGCGGCATGATTACACCGTGGAATTTCCCAAGCTCGATGGTGACGCGCAAGGCTGCCGCCGCTTTTGCCGCCGGCTGCACCGTTGTCTTGAAGCCCGATCACCGCACGCCGTATTCGGCCACGGCTTTGGGCGTTCTGGCGCAACAGGCGGGCATGCCGCCGGGTGTCTTTAATATCGTCACGGGGGATGCGGCGGAAATCGGGAAAATTTTCTGCGCCCATCCGAAAATCGCCAAAATCGGTTTCACCGGCTCGACGCGCGTCGGCAAGATTTTGATGGAACAATCGGCCCCGTTCTTGAAAAAACTCTCGCTGGAACTGGGCGGCAACGCGCCGTTTATCGTCTGCGACGATGCCGACCTTGATATCGCCGTCGAACAGGCGGTGATCGGCAAGTTTCGCAATGCGGGCCAGTCCTGCGTTTCGCCCAGTCGTTTTTTCGTCGCGAAAAACCATTACGATGTGTTCCTCAAGGCGCTGGAACCAAAAGTTGCGGCGCTGAAAACCGGCACGGATATCGGGCCATTGATCGACACCGCCGCCGTCGCCAAAGTCGATGAACTGGTCCAAGGCTCAATCAAAAAAGGCGCACGCCTCATTATTGGTGGCACATCGAATAAAAATTTTTACAGTCCAACGCTTCTGGCCGATGTTCCCGCCGATTCACCGATCGAACAAAATGAAATTTTCGGCCCCGTCATGGCGGTGTCGCCCTTCGATAGCGACGAACAGGCTTTGCAGCGCGCCAATGCGGTGGATGTGGGCCTTGCGGCCTATGTGTTCACGACCTCGCTTAAACGCGAAAAATTCTTCACCGAAAAACTGCAATTCGGCATGGTCGGGGTGAATACCGGCATGATGTCCTTTGCAGGAAGCCCTTTCGGCGGCGTCAAAGAATCCGGTTTCGGCCGCGAAGGCGCGCGTCAAGGTCTCGAGGCCTATCTCGAGACGAAGGCAATCACGGTGCAGAATTAGTTTTTACTTGCGCGACCGCTTCGCTACTTGAGCGCTACCCGTGCTGCTTTTCCGGCTGGCGGCGCTGGGTTTCCAGCAGAATATCGCGCGCGATTGGCGCGGCGGCGGTCGATCCGGACTTGCCGTGTTCGACGACGACGGCGCAGGCATAGCGCGGGCGCTCCAGCGGCGCATAGCCGACGAACAGCGCATGGTGCTGTTCTTCCCATTTCAGGTCTTCGACCTTGAAGCCGCGGCGGCGTTCCTCCATGGAAATGCGGCGCACCTGCGAGGTTCCGGTCTTGCCGCCGAAATCATAACCTTCCTGTTTGATGCGCGCGCCGCGCGCCGTGCCGGTGGGGCCCATGACGACGGCGTCCATGCCGGCCTTGATCAACGCCAGATGTTCGGATTTCACATCCATCGGGGTGAGGATTTTTTTCTTGCGGATTTTCTTGTCTCCGATGCGGTCGGCCAGATAGGGCGTGACGGGAATGCCGCCATTGACCAGACGCGCGGTCATGACCGCCAGCTGCAAAGGCGTGGCCAGCGTGAATCCCTGTCCGATGGCGTTGACCAGCGATTCCCCCTTGTGCCATTGCTCCTTGCGGTTGAGCAATTTCCACGCCTGGCTGGGGATCAATCCGCCGCGCTCGCCGGGAATGTCGAGGCCCAGTTTTTCTCCAAGGCCGAATTTTCGCGCGGTCTGGGCGATGCGGTCGATGCCGACATCCAAGGCAAGCTGATAGAAAAACACATCGCAGCTTTGAGCCAGCGCCTCGTGTAGATTGACGTTCCCATGACCGCCGCGTTTCCAGCAATGGAAGCGATGCGACCCGAGGCTCATATGGCCGGGGCAATAAACGGTGCGGTGCTGGTTGAGCTTGCCCGCCTCCAGCGCGGCCAGCGCCGTCATCATCGTGAAGGTCGAGCCGGGCGGATATTGCCCCGCAATGATTTTATTCGTCAGCGGCGCGGCGCTGTCCTCGAGCAACTCGCGCCACAATACGGACGGGATGCCTTGGGAAAACACGTTCGGATCGTAACCCGGATGCGAGCACAAGGCATAGATTGCGCCCGTATAGACATCCAGGATGACAGCAGAGGCCGAGCGTTCCTGCGCCAGGCGCGTCTGGGTAAAAAGCTGTAATTCCGCGTCAAGCGTCAGATGCAGCCCGTTTCCCGGCACGCCCGGATCGTGGCGCAGCACGCGCACGGTGCGGCCCGTGGCGTTGACCTCGCGCTCGGCGCGCCCGGCCACGCCGCGCAAGCCGGAATCGTATTGCTGTTCAAGGCCCAGCTTGCCGATCTGGAATCCCGGCACCGTCATCAGCGGGTCGGGATCGGCGGCGACTTCTTTTTCGTTGGGAATGCCGACATAGCCGATCACGTGCGCGGTTGCGTCGCGCAGCGGATAGGAACGCATCTTGCCTTCTTCGATGAAGACGCCGGGAAGGTGCGGCAGCGACACCTCGATGGCGGCCATCTGCTCCCAGGTAAGGTTCCCTTGGATCAGCACGGGCAGGAACTTGTGCTGGCGCTTGAGGTCGCGCAAAATGCGCTTGCGCCGCTCGGGCGAAAGCGGCACGACGCGGTCGATCTTCTGCAGCGTCTCCATGACGTCCGGCGTGCGCTCCTCGATCATCAACAGGCGGAAATCCTGTATGTTGACGGCCAGCGGCACATCGAAGCGATCAAAGACGACGCCGCGCTCGGGAACGACCAGCGACATATTGATACGATTTTTTTCGGCCAGCGTGACGTATTTCTCGCGTTCCAGAACCTGGAGCTGGAACATCCGCCCGGCGATGATGCCCGCCAGCCCCAGCTTGACGCCGCCGACGACCAGCGCGCGGCGCGTGAAGACCCGTTCCTGTTCGCGCTCGAATTTGCTCACGGCTCCATTCCCCGTTCGTCGAACAGGTCGATCAGCGACTCGATGCTGTTGAGAACGATCAGGATCAGCGGCATCAGCGCCCAGGCCAGGCCGACGCTGAAAATCCCGCGCCAGAATGGCATGACGATTTGTCCGCCTGCGAACAGGGTGAGGATTCCCCACAACAGCATATAGGTGCCACCCGCCAGCAGGAAAAACGCCGCCCACAAGACCCAGAAGCCTTGCCCCATCAGGAAGCGGCGTTCCTTGAGCAGCAAGGTCTGCGCCAGCACGAAGACGAAGGCGTGCACGCCCAAAGGCGTCATCAGGAGAATATCCGTGACGAGGCCGAGAAAGAACGTCATCAACGGCGGCAGGTCGCGCGGCCGCACCAGCGTCCAATAGGAAACGGCGATCAGCGGCGCCAGGCCGCCCAGCTTTGCGCCGATGGGAAGGCCGATAGGCAGGGTGGTCAACAGCACGAGAAAGAACACCGTCAGCGGCACGAGCGCGTCGAAAAAAAGATTGGTCAGCGCGTGGCCCCAGCTTGTGTCACTCATCCGCCAACCTCCTGTCGGCGCGGCTCAACAGAGTCGATCGGCCAAAATTGATGAGCTGGAGATAGTCCAGACGGCGCATATCGGCGAAGGGGCGGACGCGGATATCACCCGGCGTATTCGAGACGATCACGCCGACGGGCAGGCCCGGCGCGAAGATTCCGCCATAGCCGCTGGTCAGAACGCGCTCGCCGATCGTGACGGCGGCATCGTCGGGAAGATAAAGAAAACGTGGGTGTTTCGTGTTGTCGCCGACCAGCATCCCGCGATGGCGCGAGTTCTCGATCACGACAGGGATGCGGCTGTTGACGTCCGTCATCAGCGTGACGTTCGAGGTTTTCGCCGCTACCGCCATGACGCGCCCGACCAGACCTTGCCCGGTCATGGCGACGCTGTCGGCGATGACACCTTGTTTTTCTCCGGCATCGACAAGAACGGCCTGCGAAAAACCGGTGCCGCTTTCGGCGATGACGCGTGCGGTGGCAAAACTCTGGCGCGGCAGATCGGCCAGTTTGACAAGGCTGCGCAAGGATGCGTTCTCGGCTTCAAGTTGTCGTGCACGGTCATACCATTGCTTGAGCTTGGCGTTCTCCTCGCGCAGGCGCGACACATCGGACGCCATATCCGACAATCCGGTCATGTGTTCGAAGAGCTGCGCCATTTTTTGTGTCGGGGCAGAAATGGCGGCCAGCGCCAGATGCAGCTGATCGAGCAGGGTAATGCGCGTTTCCTCGGCGGCCTTGGGTGCGGCGGCAGAAAAGATCATCAGCGCCGCGGCGAAAAACATCAGCATCATGGCAAAGCCGCGTCGGCTGAGGATGCGGCGGGGAATCTGGATCCAAAAGGCGCGCTTGGCGGCGCGCTGGTGACGCGGAGGCAACATATTAACCGTTATAACCTGTTCGATTCGGCTTGTCTTGGGGATTGTTGAGTGTTGACATAAGAACCACCTTGTGTGTAAAAGAAAGACCCCGCTCTCGTCGCGAAAGGAATACCCCATGCCGGAACAGAAAAAAACGCAAGACAATGCACGCCAGACAATGTCCCCACCGCCGACGCATTGGACGCGTCGCGTCAGCAATTTTTTTCAAAACAGCATGACTGTGTCGGCTCTATCGGCAGGCTTTACCGTTGCGGGTTTTTATTTTGGGTCTCAAGTGATGGAGAAAACTGCCGAGATCGAGATGAATACACTTCAGGAAAATATCCGTCTGGTCACCGAGCGCGCGCATCGGGACTCGCCGGGCGGGGATTCTCTTTTTGTGCATGACCGGAATGATTTCACCTATTTGGCCCCGGGGATGACCCTTGCGCAGGAAAAGAAAAAGGCCCTGCGGGATGTCGTCGATGAAATGATCGAGCATCGCCGTGAAGAATCCGACAGATCAGTCTGGTTTGATCTTTTCCGTTTCGCGGCGCTTGGAATTGGTCTGGGCTATGGCGCCAGCCGTACGCTTGCCCATCCGTTCGCACGCGCGGCACAAAGAAAAGAATATGAAGGGAAAGGCAAATGGGACATCAATTACGACACGCGGCGACGCTTTCCAGATATCCACATCTATCCGTCGCAATTCCGGTAGTGTAGCAGTTTGAGAATCTTCTACTCTCTGGGGCCTTCGGGCTTGACCCGAAGGTCCATTCTTTCGGTGCTATGGACCCTCGGATCGGGGTCCGAGGGACCCAGAACGGAGGAAACTGCGACACGACCGCAATTCCGGCATGATTGACGGCGTGGCGGCCCGGCCCTAGGATGCTCTCATGCGTCTGGCCGTTTTTTCTTTGATTTTTTTCTGCGTTTCCGTTGCTGCGGCTCAGGATATCGTCAAGCCCTGCGATTTAATACTGCCGGACGGGCAGGTGAACTCCATCCTGTTGATGCGCACCGACCCCGAAGGTTTTTTCGATCTGTCCTGCCGCATGGATGAAAAAAATTGCCTGCCGCTTCGGCCCGACCGCTATTGGGAGGAAACCGTGCGCGTGAAACTGCGCGAGGCGGGATGCTCCATGGATCTGATCCAAAAGGAACTGCCCGGCATTCTGGCCGGGCATTGCAAGATGGGGATTAAGCCCGCCTGTTCCAACTAGCGTCATTCCCGCGGACGCGGGAATCCAGCTTTCTTGTTATGGTGCTTCGCTTCATTTGACCGGTTCCCCGTTCGCGTGCTGGCTTCGCTGCGCACGGCCGGGGATGACAGGTTTAATACATCCCGACCAGAACATTGCGCAGGGTGCGCATTTCCTCGAGGGCGCGGCCCGTTCCCAAAGCCACGCATTGCAGCGCGTTTTCGGCGACGACAACCGGAAGACCCGTCGCATGACGCAAGACCAGATCCAAATTGCGCAGCAACGCGCCGCCGCCCGTCAGGACAATCCCTTTATCGACGATATCGGCGGCCAGCTCGGGCGCGGTGTGTTCGAGGGCGACTTTGACGGCCTCGACGATGGCGGTGACCGGCTCGGCCAGAGCTTCGGCGATCTGGCGCTGCGAGATTTGAATTTCTTTGGGCACGCCGTTCATCAAATCGCGGCCCTTGACTTCCATGCTTTCGCCTTCGCCGTTTTCGGGCGGACAGGCCGTGCCGATTTTCTTCTTGATGTTCTCGGCCGAGCTTTCCCCGATCAGCAAATTATGCATGCGGCGGATATAGGAAATGATGGCGTCGTCCATCTTGTCGCCGCCGACACGCACCGAGCGTGCATAGACAATGCCGCCCAAGGAAATCACGGCCACCTCAGTCGTGCCGCCGCCGATATCGACGACCATCGATCCGGTGGCTTCGGTGACGGGCAAGCCTGCGCCGATGGCCGCGGCCATGGGTTCTTCGATCAATTCGACGCGGCGCGCGCCTGCGCTCTCGGCGCTTTCGACAATCGCGCGGCGTTCGACGGCGGTCGAACCCGACGGCACGCAGATAATGACTTGCGGGCTGGTGAAGATGGAACGGTTGTGTACTTCGCGGATGAAGTGCTTGATCATTTCTTCGGCGACGTCGAAATCGGCGATGACGCCGTCGCGCAACGGGCGGATCGCGACGATGTTGCCGGGCGTGCGGCCCAGCATTTCCTTGGCCTTGTTGCCGACGGCCAGAACTTGCTTGCGGCCGCGCGCGACGGAAATGGCGACGACGGACGGTTCGTTGAGGACGACGCCGCGTCCGCGCACATACACAAGCGTATTGGCGGTGCCGAGGTCGATGGCCATGTCGGCGGAGAGGAATCCGAGGAGTTTATTAAACATAAGATAAGCCTTGCAAAAAGCCTCAAAAGGGAAGTCGTCCCGATTTATAGCGGCTTGCGCGTCCGGGGGGAAGGGGGGTTAATAAAACCCCCCTCTCCCCTTGGGAGAGGGATGGGGTGAGGGTTTTCGATTTATCCTGCTGCTTCGTAACCCCTCATCCGATGCTGCCGCATCGACCTCTCCCTGAGGGAGAGGTTACTTTTACGCTGTGTCAGCCTGCTCTTGCCGCCGCCGTTCATTCTTGCCAGAATACCCCACAGAACACCCAAGCCTAAAACCATCCGAAACAGAGGATTTCGCCCGATGCGCCGATTTGCACCGTTTTACCTTTTGCTTGTTTTGCCTGCTTTTCTGGCGGGGTGCGGCGGCATCCAGTCCGAGGCGAAATACCCTGCCGGGCGCGGCCCCGGTTCGAAAGACATCGTCTATCACGGCGAGCGCGAGAGCATTTTCGGCGAGGGTGGCGCAGGCCTGTTCGGCAGCAAGGATAAAAAAGGCGGCGAAGCGGGGGTCAGCATCACCGTCAACGCCTATTTGTGGCGTGCCTCGCTTGATACGATTTCCTTCATGCCCTTGGCCTCGGCGGATCCGTTCGGCGGCACGATCATCACTGAATGGTATGAAGATCCGAACGTCCCCGGCGAGCGTGTGAAGGCGAATGTTTTTGTTCTGGGCAAGGAATTGCGCACCGACGCGCTGCGCGTGTCATTGTTCCGTCAGGTGAAATCCGGCGGCACGTGGCGCGATGCGCCGGTGGATGCGGCGACGGTTTCCGCGCTCGAGAACACGATCCTGACCCGCGCGCGCCAATTGCGTGTGGCGGATAAGGGGTAGATCGGTTTTTTCCTTTGTCATCCTGAGCCAAAGGCGAAGGATCTCGGCAGAGGGGGATTGTTTCGTGCCGGGATTCTTCGCTACGCTCAGAATGACAAAAGATTTAAGAGATTTTGAAAATGACCAACGCTCGTATCCGCAAAAAACAACGTAAGAATGCGTTACTGAAGGATGAACAGCCTGCGGTTTTGTTGAGGATGCACGAAAACATCACCGATGCCGAACTGGACGAGATTGGCATCGATCATGATGAAAAATGGCGCGACCCGCGCGGTAAGGAGGGGGTATTGAAACTGGACTTTCAGAGCGGGCATATCCTGTTTGAGTTTCGTTCCATGATCCCCGAGATCGAAAAAGAATATGTTGCCGAACTGATTATCCCTAAAACGTGGCTGAAAGATGCCACACCCAAAGAGTATGTCGGACCATGACCCAAGAACGCTACAACCCCCGCGCGGTCGAAGACAAATGGCGCAAAATCTGGTCGGACAAAAAAACCGACAAGGTAAACTTCGACAGCGGCAAGCCGAAATTCTATCTGCTGGAAATGTTCCCCTATCCGTCGGGCGTTTTGCACATGGGCCATGTGCGCAATTACACGATCGGCGATGTGATCGGCCGCTATAAAAAAGCCTGCGGCTTCGAGGTTTTGCACCCGATGGGCTATGACGCGTTCGGATTGCCGGCGGAAAACGCGGCGCTTGATAACGGCGCGCATCCCAAGGAATGGACGTATCGCAATATCGACGCCATGCGCCAGCAATTCGACATGTTGTCCATCGGCTTCGATTGGGATTTGGGGCTGGCGACCTGCGACGAGGATTACTACCACCAGCAACAGAAAATCTTTCTCGATTTCGTCAAGCGCGGCATCGCCTATCAGCGCGAGGCCGAGGTCAACTGGGACCCGGTCGATCAGTGCGTGCTGGCCAACGAAGAAGTGGTGGACGGCAAAGGCTGGCGCAGTGGCGCGCCGGTCGAGCGCCGCAAGCTGACGCAATGGTTCTTCAAGATCACCGATTACGCCGATCAACTTCTGGATGGCTTGAAGACTTTGACCGAGTGGCCGGAAAAAGTCGTCACCATGCAGGAAAACTGGATCGGCAAGTCGCAGGGTTTGCGCTTTAGTTTTCCGCTGCGCGAAAAAATCGCGGGCTATGCGGAAACCGGGATCGAGGTGTATACCACGCGCCCCGATACGATTTTCGGCGCGTCCTTTGTGGCCATCGCCGCCGGGCATCCGTTGGCCGCCGCGCTCGCCAAGGATAATAAAAAACTCCAGGATTTCATCGCCGAGTGCAACAAGGGAGGCACCGCCGCCGCCGAGATCGAAACGGCGGAGAAAATCGGTTTCGATACGGGGCTAAAGGTTCCGCATCCCTTCCTCAAGGATGTGCATCTGCCGGTCTGGGTGGCGAATTTCATCCTGATGGGTTACGGCACGGGGGCCGTGTTCGGCTGTCCCGCGCATGACCAGCGCGACCTTGATTTCGCCAATAAATATAAATTGGATGTGACGCCCGTCGTGATCCCGCCGGGCGAGATCGCCGAAAGTTTCCGCGTCACGAAGCTGGCCTATACGGGGCCGGGGAAACTGTTCAACTCGGCTTTTCTCGACGGGCTCGAGATCGACGAGGCGAAAAAAACCGCCATCGCGAAATTCGAGGAAATGGGCCTGGGCCGCGCCGAAACGCAATACCGTTTGCGCGATTGGGGCGTCTCGCGCCAGCGTTACTGGGGTTGCCCGATCCCGATGATCCATTGCCCGCAATGCGGCACGCTGCCGGTTTCGGAGGCGAATTTGCCCGTGCGTCTGCCCGAGGATGTCGAGTTTGACAAACCCGGCAATCCGCTCGACCGCCATCCGACATGGAAACATGTGTCCTGTCATCAATGCGGCACCAACGCCACGCGTGAGACGGATACGATGGCAACTTTCGTCGACAGTTCGTGGTATTTCGCGCGTTTCATCGATCCACGCAACACCAAGGCGCCTTTCGATAAAAAGCGCGTCAATACGTGGCTGCCCGTCGATCAATATGTCGGCGGCATCGAACACGCGGTGCTGCACTTGCTGTATGCGCGGTTTTTCACGCGCGCCATGCGCGATTGCGGCTATCTCGACCTCGACGAGCCGTTCAAGAAATTGTTCACCCAAGGCATGCTGACGCATATGGCGTTCAAGGATCTGAACGGCAAATGGGTCTATCCGCATGAAGTCGAAAAAGACGAAAACGGCGAATGGCACAAGATCGCCGACGGTTCCCCCGTCGTGGCGGGCGACGTCATCAAGATGTCGAAATCGAAAAAGAACACCGTCGACCCGATCAACATCGTCGAAACCTATGGCGCGGATGCCGTGCGTTTCTTCGTGCTGTCGGACAGCCCGCCGGAAAAGGATCTCGAATGGACGGTGGGCGGCATCGACGGCTCGTGGCGCTTCGTCAATAAATTGCACCGCATGGTGACCGAGGCGCTGCCCGTTCTGCCGAAAACCGGAGCGCCCGCGCCGTCGGCGTTTTCCGATGCGGCCATGGGTCTGCGCCGCAACACGCACCGCACGATCCAGCTTTTCACCGACAGCCTCGAACGCTTCCACTTCAATACGGCCATCGCCCGCTTGCGCGAATTCACCAATGAATTATCGGCTTTCAAGGCGGAAACGCCCGACGCGCAATGGGCCTTGCGCGAGGCTTTGGAAACGCTGACGATTTTGATTAATCCGATGATGCCGCATCTGGCCGAGGAATTGGGCGCGGAGCTGGGATTCAAGAATCTCGTCGCCCTGACGGCGTGGCCGCAATTCGATCCCGAACTGGCGAAAAAGGATTCGGTGACCATCGGCGTGCAGGTCAACGGCAAATTGCGCGGCACGATCACCCTTGCCGCCGAGGCCGATGCCAAGACGACCGAAACGGCGGCGCTCGCCAATGACAGCGTCCGCCCTTGGGTCGACGGCAAGGACATCAAGAAGATCGTCGTCGTGCCGGGCCGTATCGTCAATATCGTGGTCGCAGCATGAGGCAAGATGTTCTCACGCGAAGCCGCGAAGTCGCAAAGGAAAGGGGTTTTCTCTTGCGGTCGACCGAAAAACAAAGCCCGGTGTACGGGAAACAGCTTCTGACTTATTTGCGCTTGATGAATCTTCCTTTGGGTCTTCTGATGAATTTCGGCGTGGGCACTTTCAAAGAAGGCGTCCAGCGTGTGGTGAGCAATCATGTGTGACAACAACGCCTTTGCGTCTTCGCGCCTTCGCGTGATCCCGCAAGGATCCCGGATCAAGTCCGGGATGACGGTTCTTTTGTTTAGTTTTTTCCTCGCCGCCTGCGGGTTTCGTCCCCTGTATCAAAACACGAACACGCTGTCCGGCGGAGCCACGCCGCTGCAACAGGTCTGGATCGCCAATATTCCCGATCATTCGGGATTGCGGTTGCGTAACGCGCTGACCGACCGCTTCTATCACAGCGGTGCGCCGCAGGATCCGCGCTATGCGCTCGAGGTCAAGCTCGCCGAGAATCACCGCAACGTCATCATCGACAAGGACGACAGCACCACCCGCCGCCAGCTTGTGTTGTCGGCAGAGTACCGCCTGCTGGAGCGCGCGACGCGGCGCGTCCTCGACAGCGGGTCGTTGCGCGCGTCTTCGGCCTATAACATTCTGCCCAGCCAATACACGACGCTGGTTACCGAAGATGCGGCGCGCATGAACGCGCTGAACGATCTGGCCGACAAGATCACTTTGCGTCTGGCGACAATTCTCGAGCAATAAAAAAGCTCCCTTCCTCCGAACGGAGAAAGGGAGCAGCACAGGGGATGTGCGTTTTTACTCCAGCGCTTCGGCGGCTTTTTTCGTGCTGTGCATGGCTTCGCCCGCCGTTTTGATGGATTTTTCGATCTCGGTCATGCTGGCGCTGATGCTGGAAACGGCTTCGGCGGCGGTCTGCATGTTCGACGACATCTCGCGCGAGACGGCGGCCTGTTCTTCGACGGCGGCTGCCGTGCCGGTGACGTATTCGCGCACGTTCTCGACCGATTGCTTGATCGTGCCCAGCGACTCCACCACCGCGCCCGAGATTTCTTGAATCCCGGCGATTTCCTGCCCGATTTTTTCGGTGGCGTCGGCGGCCTGCTTGGCCAGATTCTTGACCTCGCCGGCCACGACGGCGAAACCTTTTCCGGCTTCGCCCGCGCGCGCGGATTCGATCGTCGCGTTAAGCGACAGCAAATTGATCTGGCTGGCTATGTTCTGGATCAGATCGACAATGCTGGTCATGGCCTGCGCGGTCGCGGTCAGGCGCGCCGTGTCGGCCTCGGCGCCCTTGGCCTGTTCAAAGGCCTTTTCGGTGGCGTCGCGCGACTTGGTCATGCTGGCGGAGATTTCCTGCACCGACGCGTTTAATTCCTCGGCGCCGCTGGCGACCATCTGCACATTGGCCGAGGTCTGCACGGCGGCCGCGGCGGCAGAGGATGATTGCTGCGACGCGTTGTTCAAAGCCTTGTCAATTTCGGCCAGCGAATGCTTGACCGTGTTGACCAAAGTCGCCTGTTTCGTGATATCGGTGGCGTATTTGACGACTTTATACGGCTTGCCGCTGGGATCGAAAATCGGATTATAGCTGGCCTGGATCCAGATTTCCTTGCCGCCCTTGCCGAAGCGCTTGTATTGCGCGGCCTGATATTCGCCGCGCGCCAGCGACTCCCAGAATTTTTTGTACTCGACGCTGTTCTTGTAATCCGGCTCGACGAACAGCGAATGGTGCTTGCCCTTGATCTCGTCCAAACTATAACCGACGGCACCGCAGAAATTTTCATTCGCGCCCAGGATGTTTCCCTGAAGATCGAACTCGATCACGGCCTGCGATTTCTTGATGGCGTTGAGCTGCCCTTGGAAATCGGCGGTCTGGAGCTTTTGTTTCGTCGTTTCTGTGGCGTATTTGACGACTTTGAAAGGCTTGCCGTCCTTGCCGAAAATCGGGTTATAGCTGGCCTGAATCCAGATTTCCTTGCCGCCCCTGCCATAGCGCTTGTATTCGGCGGTTTGGAATTCACCACGCGCCAAAGCCTCCCAGAATTGTCGGTATTCCATGCTGTTCTTGTATTCCGGCTCGACGAACAGCGAATGGTGCTTGCCCTTGATCTCGTCGAGCGTATAGCCGACCGTTGCGCAGAAATTCGGATTGGCGTCCAGAATATTGCCCTGAAGATCGAACTCGATCACGGCCTGCGATTTGTCGAGCGCGGCAAGTTTTGCGCTTAGCTCATGGCTGCGCGGTCTGGCGCGAACTTTTGTCAGTAACTGCTTCATGGTTTTCCCCCGTTGGTAAGTCGTGTGACTTCCCGAGGGATACGTGACTCGCCTTGCGGGGCTGGTTAAAATTTTCAACCGCCGCGTTTGAAACATAAAGCCGTATGCGCGAAACGCGCATTTGCATGGCGGCGTATGTTATTGGACGTTCTACTCGTCGCCGACCTTGAGCGCGGCGATAAAGGCGCTTTGCGGAATTTCGACCTGTCCGAACTGGCGCATCTTTTTCTTGCCTTCTTTTTGCTTGTCCCAAAGTTTGCGCTTGCGGGTGATGTCGCCGCCATAGCATTTGGCGGTGACGTCCTTTTGGAACGAGCCGATCGTCTCGCGCGCGATGATCTTCGCGCCGAGGGCGGCTTGAATGGCGATCTTGAACATCTGTTTCGGAATGAGGTCTTTGAGGCGCTCGCATAAATGCCGCCCGCGGCGCTCGGCCTGGGAGCGGTGGACGATCATGCTCAGCGCGTCGACCGGTTCGGAATTGACGAGGATCGACATCTTCACCATGTCGCCCTCGCGGTATCCCTCGAGCTGATAGTCAAAGCTGGCATAGCCTTTGGAGATCGACTTGAGGCGGTCATAGAAATCGAACACCACCTCGTTGAGCGGCAGCATATATTCCAGCACGACGCGCGATCCGGCGTAATTCAGGCTGACCTGTTCGCCGCGGCGTTCTTCGCACAACTTAAGCAAGCCGCCGACATATTCATCCGGCACGAAGATGGTCGCCTTGATCCACGGCTCTTCGATTTTGTCGATGCGGCCTTCATCGGGCATATCGGCGGGGTTATACAGCATCGTCTCCTTGCCGTCCGTCGTCGTGACCTTGTAGACGACGCTGGGGGCGGTGGCGATCATGTCGATATTATATTCGCGTTCGAGACGTTCCTGGATGATCTCCATATGAAGGAGGCCCAGGAATCCGCAACGGAAACCGACCCCCAAAGCCGCTGAGGTCTCCATCTCGTAGCTGAACGAGGAATCGTTGAGCGCCAGCTTACCCAAGGATTCGCGCAGCTTTTCCAGCTCGCTGCTATCCACCGGAAACAGCGAACAGAACACGACCTGAATGGACGGCTTGAATCCTTCCAGCGCCTGCGCGGTCGGGTTGCGCGTGTGGGTGATGGTATCGCCGACCTTGGTCGACGAAATATCCTTGACGGCGGCGGTGACGAAACCCATCTCGCCGGGGCCGAGGCTGTCGGTCAAGAGTTGCTTGGGCGTGAACACGCCGACGCGGTCGACCGTGCCCTTGAATCCCGTCGCCATGAACGTCACAAGGTCGCCTTTTTTGATCGTGCCTTCCATGACGCGCACGAGGACGACGATACCCAAATACTGATCGTACCAGCTATCGACCAGCAGCGCCTTGAGCGGCGCGTCGGCGGGCTGCGCTTTGGGCGCGGGCAATCGCGTGACGATCGCTTCGAGCAATTCGGGAATACCCAATCCGGTTTTGGCGGAAACGGGCACGGCGTCCGACGCGTCCAAGCCGATCACATCCTCGATCTGCGCCTTGACGCGCTCGGGTTCGGCGGCGGGCAGGTCGATCTTGTTCAATACGGGAATGATCTCGTGGTTCTTGTCCAAGGCCTGATAGACATTGGCAAGGGTCTGCGCCTCGACGCCCTGCGACGCATCGACGACGAGGATGGAACCCTCGCACGCGACCATCGAGCGCGACACCTCATAGGCGAAATCGACATGGCCCGGCGTGTCCATGACATTAAGCTGATAGGTCTTGCCGTCTTTGGCCGTATAGTTCAGACGGATGGTCTGGGCCTTGATGGTGATGCCGCGTTCGCGCTCGATCTCCATGTTGTCGAGCATCTGCTCTTTTAATTCACGCGCTTCGACGCCGCCGCAGAATTGGATCAGCCGGTCGGCCAGGGTGGATTTCCCATGGTCGATATGGGCGATAATGGCGAAATTGCGGATCAGGCTCTGATTATTCTTGGGCTCGGTCATAGGGGCCTTAAGTAAAGGCAATCCCGTCCGAAATCAAGCGATTCCGCCTTTAGGCCTCCCTCTCCCCTTGAGGGAGAGGGGCGGGGCGAGGGGTAAAAAACCACTCCGCCCAGGCGCGGATCAGCACATAGAAAATGACGATGTTGACAAGCGGCAGGATGAACGTGGTCAGCGTCGCGCCGAGGGCCAAGGCGCCGTCTCCGCGCAGGGCCAGACGGAACCCATCCTCCCACATCCAGCCGCGCCATCCGTCATGAAACAGATACAGCGTGTAAAACGCGGCGCATCCCGCCAGCGGCAACACATATAATACAACGAACAGCAACATCGCTTTCTCTCCCGCAACAACAAAAGCCACCGAGAGCAGAAGCGCTCTGGTGACCGGGAGTTAAGAACCATCACTTTCGAAATGGCGCGACTTTCTTTAGCCGCGAGGCTTGGACATACAAAGCCGCCTCCCGATCATGGATCGAGAAGCACGTTTCGGCCATACTACGCCGCGAAAGTGAGAGGTTCTTAAGCCCCGGGGAATAAGCGGATGCTTGAATTCCCTAAAGGGAAGGATAGGGGAGTTAAGCGCGTATGTCGAGAAAGAACATATTCTAGCGCTTAATGGGTTCTGTTCCCTGGCTTAAAATCGCGAGATAGGACGGATAACTGTAAAGTTTGTGCCGGGATTTTCCGGTGATCTCCTTCAAGATGCCCATTTCTTCCAGTATGCCGAGCGCGCGCAGGACGGTGGGCAGGGACAGGCCGGTTTTATCTTTAATAAGCGAGGTATTCGAAACGGGCTTGCGCTGGAAATAGTGATGGACGGTCAAGATCGAGGCGGCCGATTTGTCCGATGCTTCGATGATAGCCCTGTCCTTGTCAAAGAGCCGGATGACGGCTTGCGCCGTTTCAGTGGCCTGACCGGCTGTTTCGATGACGCCGTTGAGAAAAAACGTTATCCAGGCTTCCCAATCCCCGGTCAGTCGGACGTTCTGGAGATGATCGTAATAAAGCTGGCGATTGGATTTAAAATAAAGACTCAAATAGAGCAGAGGCTCTTTCAACATTCCTTCGACACATAGCAAAAAGGTAATAAGAAGACGTCCGAGACGTCCGTTCCCGTCTAAAAACGGGTGGATTGTTTCAAATTGCACATGAACGAGGGCGGCTTTTATCAATGCAGGAAGCGTGTTTTTCTCGTCATGGATGAATTTTTCAAGTTCGCCCAAGGCTTCCATCACATATTCGGGCGGGGGTGGAACAAAAATGGCGTTTCCCGGACGGTCTCCACCGATCCAGTTCTGGGATGAACGAAACTCGCCCGGCAGTTTGTGCTTCCCTCTCCCGTCCGCCAACAGGATGGCGTGGATTTCCTTGATGAGTCGCAGGGATAGCGGAAATTCTTTCAGCCTCTCCAGGCCATGATTCATGGCGGCAACGTAATTCGACACTTCCTGCACGTCATTGACGGGAACACCGGGAGCCTCTTCATTTTCAAAAAGAAGCAGATCGGAGAAGGAGGATTGCGTTCCTTCGATCTGTGAAGAAAGAAGTGCTTCTTTTCGGACATACATATACAGGAACAAGGAGGGGTCCGGTAATACCATGCTCATGCCGTCGAGACGACCGATCGCCGTATTGGCTTTGTCCAGAAGGGGATAAAGGGAAGCCATATCCAACTCGGGACGAGGCGGAAGATTTGGCGGGAGATAGGCCGCATAGCTCTCTCCTGCGACGGCGCATCGTAGGAACCGCCCGATACGGGTGTTTTCAGTCATGGACTTCTCTAGTTAAATATTTGTCGTTTTCTTTATTTATTCTACTGTAACTTACAACAGCTTTAGTTGCAAGAAATTAAATAAAGAAAATAGAAAATATTTAATTTAATATTCTTATTATTTTCAATATTTTAGTGTAAATTCATCAAAATAAAACCCCGGCGTTTCCACCGGGGTTTTTGAATTTCTGAGACCCTCGCTTGCGCAAGGGTTACGAGGTGCGGTTAAGCCGCTTTCTTGATCTGCGCGGCGGCGGCGTCGAAGACGGCCTTAAAGGCGGCTTCGTCATGCATGGCCAGATCGGCCAGGATTTTGCGATCCAGTTCGATGCCGGCTTTTTTGACGCCGCCCATGAATTGCGAATAGGTCAGGCCGTGCTCGCGGGCTGCGGCGTTGATGCGCATGATCCACAAGCTGCGGAAATCGCCTTTCTTGGCGCGGCGGTCGCGATAGGCGTATTGCAGACCTTTTTCCGTGCGCTGGCGGGCAATGCGATAGCATTTGCTGTGGCGGTTGCGGTGACCCTTCGAGAGTTTCAGGATCTTTTTATGACGGGCGTGGGCGCGCGGGCCCCCTTTGGTGCGTGCCATGGTTTAGGCCTCCACTTGTGCGGTGATTTGGGCGGCGGGCTTGGCCTTGCGGGCCTTGCGGCGCTTATAGGGCAGGAAGCAGGTCAGGATAACCTTGGCGTCCGACTCGTTGAGAATCGTGGTGCCGCGCGCCTGGCGCTTCATCTTGGTGGATTTGTTGCGCATCATGTGACGGGTAAAGGCGTTTTTGCTCTTTATCTTGCCGGTGGCCGTCACCTTAAAGCGCTTTTTGGCAGCGCTTTTGGTTTTCATCTTGGGCATTTTCGTTCCTTTTTTCAATCGTTTAGCTGATCGAGGCATGCCCGCCCAACGCTTCTTGTATGGGGTGAGAATCACCCCTCGCATTGGACTCGCCAGACCAGCGGAGGGCCGTTTTATAGCCATAAGCGACGGGAAAGGCAAGGGAAAAGAAGGGTATCCCGGGCTTGACCCGGGATCCTAGGGGAATCAGCCCCCAAGGACCCCGGCTCGGAGGCCGGGGTGACGGTTTGGGAGGCGGATTCAACCGGTTTTTAACCCCTTACCACATATTATGCCAATATGTCCGCCAGAACAACCCTTTACGGCCTGTTTCTGTCTGCGGCCCTGTGGGCCTGCGGCAGCCGCGTGGCGCAAGACCCGTTGCGGCAAAAAGCCGATCTGGCGGATGTCGACCCGATTCATATGACCCTCAACGGCGAGGAATTCGAGCCCTCGGATTTCGACGGCAATATGCGCGCGCTCAACGACAAATATCCCAAGACGTTCCATTACGTCACAAAACAGGACAGCCGTGGCCTTTATCGTGCGCAGAACAAATATCTGTTGCAGAGTTCGGCGCTTGAGAACACCGACCGCACCAGCCCGTTTATTCTGCCCAACCAGTTCACGGTTGAAAACGTCAAGGAGATCGCCGCGATATTGATGCAGGACGAGGGATACGGCTTCAAGATGGAACAGGATCTGGATAGGATGACGCTTGAGATTCTCGCGGTGTTCGAGGGGGTAAGCTACAAGGCTTATACCGATTCCGAGGGCAAGCGCACCATTGGTCGCGGTATCCTGATGCCTAAACCGCGCGACCCCGATAAACAGGAGTTGATCGCCAAGATACGCTTTGCCGCCAACAATGCCGCTTACTTGGATGTTCATCGTGCCGAGGCTGCGCTCGACGAGGAAAAAGAACTTGCGTTGGCGATCGACTGGCTCAATGCGAAGGGCAATTACAAGGACGCGTTCGAAAAAGCCGTGCGCGCCGCCGTCGCATTCGAGGATGCGCCGCATCTGGCCGCCGAGGACGCGCGCGAAATGGACCTCAGGCATATCCCGCCGCGTTACCGCGCGCTGATGACGACGATGGTCTGGCAGACTTATTCCCTGTTCAAACGCGATCCGACGGTGACCGCGCCGGCCTTGCGCGTGTTGGCGGACAAATACGCACAGGACGATGAAAAGCTGGCGGCCTTCGACGACATTAATTTCTTTTACATGGATCAGTGCCTGCTCAAGAATTCCGTCAAAGAACCATTCTCGGACAGTCGGATCAATCTATGCGTCCGGCCCAAGGTAATCGCTATAGCGGTACGTGTTGCACATGAGGACATCGCCGATGAGAACGAGTTGGACGAGGAGGCCAAGGAACCCTTGCCGCTGCGCTATCTCTATTCCGAGATGCAGGCGCATATCCGCGACCAGCGCAACGTCGCGCTGATGGTGCAAATGGGCAGCCTGCCCTGTTCGGCGGGTGAGTTCACGGTCAATCCCGATTGTCCGTGGAAGCCGGACGGCCGGAACCGCATCGTGATGGGCGCTACGGGCGCGGTCTATACGCAAAAGGATTATGACGGCGTGCCGCATCTGGAGAAAAAACTGGCGCTGCGTTGGGATGAAGCGCTGAAACAGCCTGTGAAGGCTGAAAGTGACAGCGTCGTCGTCGCCATCGACGATGTGATGGGCATGAAAACCGCCGCTGTCCGGCAAAACAAGCCGAAGCCCTAGGTTTTATCTGGATTCCCGCCTGCGCGGGAATGACAATAATTTTTAGTATTATCCTATCCTGTCATTCCCGCGAAAGCGGGAATCCAGAGCCTATCCGACAATGTCTTCGTATAAATCACGCCAGCCGGGGTTGTTGGCTTCGATCAGGTCGAGTTTCCAGCCGCGATTCCATTTCTTGAGATGTTTTTCGCGCTGAATGGCCGCCGCGATATCGTCGGCGACTTCGTAATGCACGAGTGTTTTGATGTTGTGCTTTTTGGTGAACCCTGCGACGAGGCTGTGTTTATGTTCGTAGATGCGCTTGACAAGATCGGAAGTGACACCGATATACAGCGTACCGTTGCGCTTGTTCGCAAGAATATAAACATAGCCGCGTTTTTCCATTATGGACTTTCAACTGGATTCCCGCTTTCGCGGGAATGACGATAATAGGAAATATTATACCAACCTGTCATCCCCGTGGAAACGGGGATCCAGGGCAATTATTCCGAAGCTTCGGTATCCGATGAGTCATCCTCGCGCAAGGTCGCGACCGAGACGACATGCTCGTCCTCGGCGACGCGGAATAACGTCACGCCTTGCGTGCTGCGTCCGGCGATGCGGATGTCCCGAATGCCGGTGCGGATGATCTGGCCCTGATCGGAAACCAGCATGATCTGTTCGGCTTCGGTGACCGGATAGGCTGCTACCATGTTGCCCGTCTTCTCGGTGACGGCCATGGCGGCAATGCCCTGTCCGCCGCGGCCGGCCTGACGGTATTCATAGCACGAGGTGCGCTTACCGAAGCCGCGATCCGAAACGGTGAGGATGAATTGCTCCTCGGCGGAAAGCTGGTTGTAGAGTTTCTCGTCCAGCGTGGCGGCGGCTTCTTTGCAGAGTTCGGTGAACGAAACCGTCTGGCCTTCTTCATTCAGGCGGCGTGCGGTGGAGGCGAGCTTGAGATATACGTCGCGATCCTCGACCGAGGCCGCCGTGCCGGTGATGATCGACATGGACATGACTTCGTCCTTGTCGGCCAATGCGATGCCGCGCACGCCCGTCGAGCTGCGGCCTGCAAAAATGCGGATGTCGCTGACAGGGAAGCGGATGGCCTTGCCGAATTTGCTGACCAGCAGCACGTCCTCGCTGTCCGAGGCGGGTTTGACGGCGATGAGCTTTTCATTCTCGCCCAGCTTCATGGCGATCAATCCGTTGGAACGGATGTTCATGAAATCCTCAAGGCGGTTGCGGCGCACCGTGCCGTGCGAGGTGGCGAACATGATGTTGAGTTTTTCGACACCTTCGCCCTCGGGCATCGGCATGATGACACTGATTTTCTCGTCTTGCGCGACGGGCAGGAGGTTGATGATCGCCTTGCCGCGCGCTTGCGGGTTGCCCAAGGGCAGCTTGTAAACCTTGAGCGCGTGGACGATGCCCTTGGTCGTGAAACACAACAGCGTGGTGTGCGTGTTGGCGACATAGAGATCAATCACGGCGTCGTTGTCTTTGAGGTCGACGGCGGAGCGTCCCTTGCCGCCGCGTTTTTGCGCGCGATAGGTGGCGAGCGGCACGCGCTTGACGTAGCCCGCCATGGAAATGGTGACGACCATGTCCTCGCGCGGGATGAGGTCTTCGATGTCGTCATCGGCCTCGATGTCGAGGATTTCCGTGCGGCGCGGCGTGGCGAAACGCGCGCGCGCATCCAGCAATTCCGTGCGCATCAGGTCGAGCATCGCCGGACGGTTGTTGAGCAGATAGAGAAAGCCCTCGATCGCCTTGACCACTTCAGTCAGCTCGTCGGAGATTTTGTCGCGCTCGAGCGCCGTCAAACGGTGCAGGCGCAAATCCAAAATGGCCTTGGCCTGAATTTCGGACAGGCGATAAGTGCCGGGCTTGGCGGCGTTGTCCTGCGCGCCCATGCGCGCCAGCAGAGGCTGGATGTCGGCGGCGTTCCAGTCGCGCGCCATCAATTGCTCGCGCGCGGCATTGGCGTCGGGCGCCTTGCGGATCAGCGCGATCACCTCGTCGATATTCGCCACGGCGACGGCCAAGCCGACCAAGACATGGCCGCGCTCGCGCGCCTTGAGCAGCTCGTATTTCGTACGGCGGACAAGGGTTTCCTCGCGGAACTCGATAAAGGCCGAGATAAACTCGCGCAGTTGCAATCTTTCGGGGCGGCCCTTGTGCAGCGCCAGCATATTCGCGCCAAACGACGTTTGCAGCGGCGTGAATTTATACAGCTGGTTCAGCACCACGTCGCCTTGCGCGTTTTTGTGCAGCTCGATGACGACGCGCACGCCCGACTGGTCGCTTTCGTCGCGGATATCGGTGACGCCTTCGATGATTTTCTCATTGACGCATTCGGCGATGCGCTCGATCAGGCTGCGCTTGTTCACCTGATAGGGAATTTCGTGGATGATGATTGCCATCTTGTCCTTGCGAATTTCCTCAAAGGACGTTTTGCCGCGCATCCGGATCGAGCCGCGACCGGCGGAATACATGTTATAGGCGCCGCCGCGTCCCAGAATTTGACCGCCCGTCGGAAAATCGGGGCCGGGGACGATCGCCATCAAATCTTCGTTGCTGACGGCGGGATTGTCCAAATAGGCGCAACACGCGTCGATGACCTCGCCCAGATTATGCGGCGGAATGTTGGTCGCCATGCCGACGGCGATGCCGTTCGCGCCGTTGACCAGCAAATTCGGAAAGCGCGAAGGCAGAACCTTGGGTTCCCACTCGCTCTCGTCATAGTTGGGTTGGAAATCGACCGTATCCTTGTCGATGTCTTCGAGATTGATCTCGGCGGATTTCGCCAGGCGCGCTTCGGTGTAGCGCATCGCCGCCGCCGGATCGTCGTCCATCGAGCCGAAATTCCCCTGACCGTCGATCAGCGGCAGGCGCATGGAGAAATCCTGCGCCATGCGCACCATCGCGTCATAAATCGCGCTGTCGCCGTGCGGGTGGTATTTCCCCATGACATCGCCGACGATGCGCGCGGATTTTTTATACGGCTTGCCGCTGTCGTATCCGCCTTCTTTCATCGCGTAGAGAATGCGGCGGTGGACGGGCTTGAGACCGTCGCGCACATCCGGCAAAGCGCGGCTGACGATCACCGACATCGCATAGTCCAAGTAAGAACGCTGCATCTCGGCTTCGATCGAGATCAGCGAGGTGTTCGAGGGCGGTTGCGCGGCGGTGTTTTCGGTGGTCATAAAAGGGTCGATTCCAATGATGAAAAAATGCCCTTCACCCTAGCGAAAATGCGGCTCTCGGGCAAGGTTTTACGCCCTCTTTTCAGGGAGAAAACAAGGCCTATATAATTCTTGACTTGTGGGGGTGATTTTGTCATATTAAACCATAAGTTGTCGAGTCGTTGCCGGATGGTGCAAGACGGGCATAAAGGAGCGTATTTTCATGGAGCCACGGGATAATTCCCCCTTCGCGCGCGCGCTGGCGCAGGTCGCGGACTTCTCGGAAAAGGAGGTTGCCGTCCTGCCTGAAAATCCGGGCCGCGAGATGCTCCATTACGCTGCCTCGGTCACGGGCGAGGATGCGGACAAGCTTGCCCGCCTGTATCAGGTATTTATCTCATTGGCCAGGCTGGATAAATTCAATCAAGACCTGCCCTCGGCTGCTTCGGGCTTCGCCGAAGAATAGATTGACATAAAATTACATTTTTGGTAGAAAGACCGGGCCGACGGGATTCGCTGTCGGGTTGCCCTTCTTTTATCCTGAACGAACGACGAGGAAACACCATGCGCCACGCGATTTTTTCCGACAAGCCGATTGAAACTCTGGTGCTGCATCCGGATGATGCCGCCTATCTGATCGGCAATTATTCTTTCCGCTGGCAGCGCGCACGCGAGCAAAAAGTCAAGAAAGTGATCGAAAACGGCAAAACCGCTTATCGGCAGGACGATAGCGGCACACATATTATCCAGACATTGCCCCTGCCGGTATCGCTGAAAGGGGTTCAGTACACGGTCAGTAACGGGAAAGATCATGAGCCGAAGAATCCCGATGAATTCTATCCGGAGTTTTTCTCCAAAAATTTCGATCCGGCGCGCTCTTGCCTGAACTATGTTGCGCCGATTCTGTCCTTTACCTTGGATGCGCGCGGCGTAAACGACGGTTTGTCGTTCTTTTGCAACGAGAACCTGCGCACGGCCCTGAACGATTGCGTCCCGCAGGAAAAAGTCGAAATCAGCGAAAAAGCCGAGAGAATCCTGAGCCGAAGCGACGTTGTCTTGTCTTCCATGGTTTACGAGGATGTTGTCCAGCTGGGCCGGAACGTGATCGAAACGTTTCAGGAAAACCTGTCGCCGATCATGAGCGACTTCCTCGACGATATGCCCGAGGTTTCGCCCTATAACGAAGAAGGGGTTCGCCTTCTTTACGGCGATCCGAAAAAGAAAATCGTCGTCAAACCCCTAGCGCCGTGATTTCTCGCCGCTGCGGCGATAGACGTAAATCCCTAGCACCGACAACCCGACCGTCCAGATCGTGTCGAGCGATCCGATGGCGTTCAAAAGGACGGGTGCCTTTTCCGGATGGTCGAGGATGACGAAGGCGACGGCCAGCATCTGCGCCGCCCATGTCGCGGCGATGATGTAGCCAAAGGTTGGCCGCATGCGTCGCACATAAATATCCTCGGAGGCGATTTCGGCGCGTAAGGATTCGTTGATCTGCGCGATCAGCGTTTTGAATTCTTCGGAATCCGTCGCCGCCATTTTCTCGATATGGCGGTTGGCCTCCTTAAGGTCGTCGCCCGATAGCGCGCCGGTGGTGAGCGCGTCCTCGACTTTTTTCAGCGCGTCGGCGGCTGTTTTGGCGACGGGGTTTTGCACCTTGTCCAGCCCGTGCGTGACCGTAGCGATCAGCGCAGGCAATCCGACGCGGGCAAGTAAAGCAGGGAGCATTAAATCACAATTCCCCGCGCAAGCGGGGATCCCGGCAATATGAGGCTGAGATTCCCGCTTTCGCGGGAAAGTGTTTTTCTCATCTTATCTCTCCAATTTATAAAACACGTGCCCGCCGATTTCGGCGACGGGGACGCGATCAAGCGCCCATTTCGGCGAAACGTAATGCGCGTGATAGTGATCCGCGCCGTTGGTGTTATCGGCCAGATTTCCCTGCACGGCGCGGCGCGCGATGCGCAGGCAGGTGGCGAAATTCGGGTCGTCGCTGCCCACGGCGCGCAGCTTGAAATAATTGGGATCGTTTTCCAGCCAGCACGAGAATTGATATTTTTTCGTGCAGACCTCGACGATGGAATTGCCCCACCACATTTTGCCGCGCTTTTGCGCGAGGCGGACGCGGTTCATCACGACGGCGGCGACGGCCTCTTTGCCCGCAAGGCTTTCGCCGCGCGCTTCGCCCCAGAGGGTGCGCGCCAGAATGTCGGTCGCCTCGGCCTCGTCAAAAGTGACGGGCGGCGGCATTTTCGGCGTTTCGGGTTTCAGAATACGGCGGAAAAACATGGTTTACTCCTTGGGTTTTGTAACACGTGTCGTTTTCCCCTCTCCCGTTCGCTTCGCTCACGACCTCTCCCGCAAGGGGAGAGGTGTTTCTTTGGCTCCCTCCCCCCTGGCGGGGGAGGGTTGGGGAGAGGGGGTATATTCGTCATTCCTTGAGTTTGAAAGTCGTGTTGTCCAGCTTGGTTTCGATGCGCAATAAATGTGCGATCAGGCGGGATTCAAGGTCTTTGACATGGTTGATCGAGGCGTAATTCTGCGCGACCTCGAGCTTGTAGGCGTTGAAGCGCTCGCGAAAATCGATCAGCGCGCGCTCGACATCGCGGCGGAAGCGCGAAAACGCGACGAGGAACGCCGTGGCCAGCGGCACATCCACCGCCAGCACCCATGTCAAAACGGGATCAGAAAGAAAACTCATCGTCGCCTCCTTGGAGGAAATGGGTGGTGTTGCCGCCCGCGCCGCCCAAAGACGGCCCGGCGAGAATCGCGGCGGCGGCAGCATCGAGCGCGTCGTCGGACGCGTTTTTGTCGTCGGGCCGCCAGTCGCGCATCTGCGCGGGCAAAATTCCGGCGCGCACCCGCGCATGGGCGTGAACGGCCCCGCTCGACAGCGGCGCTTCGAAGGCCGCCAGAATGCGCGACTGTTTCGATTGGCTGCTGTGATGCGGCTGCACGGCGCAGGTCACGTTTTCCTCGCGCAGCGTCTTGCGCAAAAGCCCCGGCAGAAACTGGCCCAGCCCGTTATTCTCGACAAGGATATGTTTGATGCCGTGTTCGCGGATAAAGGCCGCGACGTTGCGGCATTGCGCCGTGGCGCTGTCCTCGCCGTCGGATTTCAGCGCAACCAGATCATGCAGATAGATGTTGCGCTGATTGTCGAACAGCACGAGGGCGACGATGCTGTTGTCGCCGTGTTCGTGGCCGAAAGCCGGATCCCAGGCGCAGCGCTGTGCCGCAACCGTGATGGGGTGCGTGTCGTCATAAGGCACAAGGCGCGCGGGATCGAGCCGGATGGCGTGCAGCGGCACGGGTTGGAGCAGCATCTGGCTGGCATAGATGCTGGCCGCGACGTTTTTTTGCAGATCGGAAATAATGCGTGGCGTGAAACGCTCGGGCCAGACATTCTCGCATAACGGAATGGCGAGGCGCGCATATTCGCCCAAGAATCCGTTTTTCTTATACAGGCTGTCTTCGGCGTGCGGCGTGCCGATGTATAAAATCAGCCCGCCGGGCGCAAGAATGAAATCCAGCTCGGAAAGCTTGTCGCGCAGCGCGCGGCGCTTGAAGGCGGTATCCGCCGTTTTCGGCACTTCGACATCGTCGCAGATGATCATGTCGGCACGGGAACCCGTGATGTTGCTGGCGATGCCCGCCGCGCGCAAGGAAGGGTCGCGGCTGACATTTTTGCGCCGCACGGTCAAACGGTCGCGCGCCCATTCGCGGGGTTTGTGCGGCATCAGGCAGCGCGCCAGAAGATGCGTCTCGAGAATATGCCGCACATGGCGCACCATGTTCTCGGCCAGATCCTCGTCGGCGGCGACGACCAGAATGCGCAGCTCGGGGTCGTGGCACAGCGCCCAGGCGCAATACAGCCCCGTCAAGGTCGATTTGCCGCTGCCGCGAAACGCCATCAGCAACAGGCGCTTGCGCGTCCGTCGGCTTTGGCGCGACAGCCACGACGCCATGCGCTTGTGCAGGCGCGGCGTCATTAGATTTTGCTGCGTGTTCCACACGCCGACAAAAAGCTCAAAGCTGATCTTCCGCCGCATCATCGTCACCCTCGTTGTGGTTTCCGGCCAGCGCGCGGCGGGCCGTGCGCATGGCGTCGTCGTAATCGGCCGGTTGTTCGGCCTTGTCCGTTTTCAGCGCCGCCGCCAGCTTGTAAAGCGACAAAAGATGCGCGACGCCCGCGCGCGCAGCTTTGTGATGGCGGTCGAAATCCTTGGCGTCCATCGGCGAATCCTGGAGCGCAAAGAGGCCGTAATCCTCGACCACGCGGCGGATAACGTCCGGCAGGTTTTCGCGAAGCTGTTCTTCAAGTAAATCGCAAGGCTCATGGGTCATTCCTTTTCCTAGGCGGTGTAGCGGTTGAGAACGTGCCACGCGCCGCCGTCGGACATGAGCGTGATGGCGTGATAGCGCGCGGTCAGGGTTTTATTCGCGCCGTCCGGGCCGCTGCCGCCGCTTTCCGAAACGGTGACGGCGTTGCCCGAGGCGTCGGTTTTCTTGATCGTCAGCAAGCGTCCGACGGATTGCGCCGCGTTGGCGGGCGGCAATTCGACGGTGACTGCCCCGCCCGAGGCGCTGACAAGGTGCAAACGCCGGGTGACATCCGGCACATAGGTGGACACGCCGTCCACATAATGCGCGTTGCGCGGCATGACGCTGCTGGACAGGGTGCGCCACGATCCGCCGTCGGAAAAAACGATCGCGACATCGTGCTGCGCGCCGAGGCGGATCGTCTTGCCGTCGGGGCCGGGGCCGCCGTCTTCGGTGATGAGGACGGCGTTGTTCGAGGCGTCGTATTTCTTGACCAGAATGACCGCGCCCGCATTGGAGGTTGCGGCGGCCGGCAATTCGACGGTGGTTTCGCCGTTGGTGGCGTCGACGATGTAGACGGATTTGCTTAAATTCACTTCGGCGGTGTTCGGCTCGCCGAAAGCGACGGACTCGACGCCGAAGCGTAACTGGCCGATGGTCGCGTCGTCGATATGGCTGCGCTGGAGCTTGTTCTTGTGCGGGAAGCCGGCGTTATAGGCCGTGTATTGCCCGCCGGAATTGTCCAAAATCGCCGGGCCGTCGCTGTTGGAATAAAGATTGAGGATTGAGGTTTCGATCGAGCCGCTATCGAGCTGGATATTCGGCACGCCGTTCGAACCTTCGCATTGCAGATTGACGATCAGCGTCTTGTCGCTTTGCCCGCCGATGCGAAAACACGCCACGGCATCGTCGCCGACGGAAGCTTCACAATTCACGAAAGCGTTGTTGTATTTCGCGTTCTCGGGGAAAAACGCCGCGCCCGTCAACGCGTCCGACGTGACGCGGATCTGGACGAAGCCATTGGACGAGGGAAACGCGCCGATCGAGGATTTGATGATATGCACGCCGTTAAGCGCGGCGTCTTCGATGGCGATATCCGCAAAGCGGTTGCCTGCGCAGGGCTTGGCGGGATCGTCATAGCCGTCGAGCAAGATCCCCGTCTGCGCGTTGCGGATGACAAGGTTTTGCGCCGCGTTATCCGTGCAGGGCGACGCACCGCCGTAGAAAATCAATCCGGCATCGCCGTTTTCGACGGCAAAATCGCGTAAGGTATTCTTGCCGCCCGTTACCGCCAGCGCGTCAAAAGCGTTGGAGCTGGCCTTGATGACGGAGGACGCGCCCGCGCCGCAAAGTTTTTTCCCACCCGCCACATAAAGTGTGCCGGTGATGCGGTAAACGCCCGGCGGCAGATACACCGCGTCATGCGCGTCGAGCGCGTTTTGGATCGCGCCGAGGTCATCGTTGGCATCGTCGCCCAAAGCGCCGAAATCGCGCACCGAGACAATTTCCTTGGCTTTGACATCCAGGCCGCGCGGGATCGCGCCCGTGCCGCTTTGCGTGACCGTCGGCGTGGCATAGGTGTCGGCCGTTTCCAGCAGCGCGATCGCGCCATCATGGTCGAAGCCGAAAGCCTTGTTCGCGCGCGCCGCTTTGGCGGGCAATGTCGTCGCCGTGTCGTCGCCTTTTGGCAGGCGCAGCATGAAATTCTGGTCGAAGCTCACCTGTTGCAAGGCGGCGGCCTGATAATCGAATTCGTTGTTGAGTGCATTGGCCGCCAGCTCGCCGCCTTCGAGGAAATCCGACACGCGTTGCAGCGGCAAACGGCGCTCGAGCGCGATCACCGCGCCATTGGCGGGGGCGTTGTCGAAGATCACGCTGCCGCCCGTCGTGTTGCCCGCGCCGGTGACGGCATGGTTGTTCGTCTGCGGCGCGTCGTTGATCGTCACGGCCAGATCGCTGCTCTGGAAGATGGCGAAAGGATAGGTGAAGACGGTCTGCGCGCCGTTGCCCGTGTACTGGATGCACGGCGGCAGGTTCAGAATTTTGAGATGTTCGGTCATGGAAGCTCCGTTACTTGAGGAAAGAGGCGAGCGTGCCGACCGCGCTGTCGCGCGCGCGGGACGAAGCGCCTTGCAGGCTGAGAAGATTCTTGCGGCGCTTGGCGGCGGCATCCTGATCGATGGCGGCGCGCTTGAGCGCGTCGAGACGGCCGCGATAATCGCGCTCGGCCTCGGATTCCTTGAGCAGGCCCAGCAGCACCGCTTCGCCCGAGCCGTCGGACATATCGATGCCCTGCGCGGCGAATGTCGCGCGCTGTTTTGCCGTGGCGCGGCGCAAGGCCTCGCGGCGCTTGCGCGTTTCTTCGGCGCTTTCCAGCGCCAGCTTCTCGTATTCCGTGGCGGATTTGGCGGCGATGTCCTTTTCCGCCGCGTCATATTGTTTTTTCGCGGCGCGATACGCGCCCGCCGTGTCCGAGTAGCCGCCATACAGGCCGGTCAGACTCAACACGTTCGAGATCGGATTGAAACCACCCATCAGTTGTTCACCTTCAGTTCCATGGTTGCGCCCAAGATCGAGCAGGGCAGGGGAAGATTTTGTTCGATGCGCCAGAGCGGCTTGGTGCCGTCCGACGTCCAGCCGAAAGCGCGCACCGACAGATCGCCCGTGAAAAGCGGCGGCGTCTCGTCGAGATGCTGGCGGCCCAGCGTGCGCAGCGGAATGTCTTTCAGGCCGCGCCCCGTATCGACCGTCAAGGCGCGCGTCTCGTGCAGGCGGAACACCGCGCGCACCAGCCGGAAATTGCGCCCCGCCCCGTCGAGATTCAAAATTCCCGGCGGCAGCGGCGTGACGCGGTGCGCGTAAGGCAAGCCGACGGTCACTTGCCGTGATGGCTTTTCCAAAGTGATCTGGTTGTTGGTGACGAAGACGTCTTCATAAATCACGCCGTCGGCGATCACTGTGACGCTGCGGTTGTTCAGATGCTCGAGATTGCCCCACACGGCGACGGGGTTTTGCGTTTCGCCCGTCAGCGCGGAATCGAGAAACAGATTTTCCTCGAAACGTTCGATGAAATATAAATTGTTCTGGCGCTGCACGAGGGCATAGACATGGTTGCCGACCGTGGCGACGGCGTGGATATGCCCGTCGGTTTCGAGCCGCGACCACGCAAAGACGCTTTCGGTGCGGTAAATGGTCAGCGCCGCCACCGTGCCGTCCTCGAGCGGCAGGAACAGCACGCGTTGCAGCGGGTCGAAGCATTGATCGACGGGATTGCGGAACAAATGCCGCGACAACAGCGCCAGATCATTGGCCTGATAGGCCTGTTCGACATCGGCATAGAGAAACTCGCGCAATTCCGCGCCCGTGCGCCCGACAAAGATCGTCGCGCCGTCGACATCGACGGGCGGGATATGGCGGTGCATCACCGCGCCGATGCGCGTCTGGCGGTTGAGCTGGATGCTTGACGGCGTGAGCGGAACGCCGGTGACGATCCATTCCGCGCCGGAGGTGAAAACTTGCAAATGCCGCCCTGAAAACAACGCGCGGATGGCGTTGATCTGGTCGGAGAACAAACCGAATTCGATGGCATCAGAGTCGAGGCCCGTGCCTTTGTCGAAATTCCACAAATCGCCGCTTTGCGAAAACCACAAACGGTTGGGCAGATCGCGCGACCCGCCGATGACGAGCCTGTCCTGGTGGAAGACCGCCGAAGACGGCCAGCCGCGCACGGGCGAAAAAGCCGGCTCGTGCCAGTCGACGGTCGGGTCGGTATTGGCCAATGTTTCGATGACATTCGCCTCGACGACGGTCGGCGATAAAACGGCGGTGATGCGCACTTCCTTGTTGCCGACGCGCAGCCGCAGCCCCGCATGGCCGGATTCGAAAATCGTGGTGCTGGCGGTCAAGGTGATGTCGCCGCTGGTAGCAGAGGGCGCGATCGTCACCGTCTCGGCGGCGAATTTGTAATAGGGTTGCAGCACCACATCGGCATCGTCGGCGCGCGCGAAATCCCAATCGGCCAATGTCCAGAGCGTGTCCGATTGCCGCAGCAATTTCTTGGGCTTGACGTCCGGGTGCATCAATAAAAGCGTATCGGCGCTTTGCGCCCATGTCAGACTGGCCAGCTGCGCCAGCGTCCACGGTGTAGCCAGCGATGCGACCATCAGCCCGTCTTTATAGACGCGCAGATTCTGGTGCGTCAGCACCAGCAAATAGGTTTGCTCGGCGTTGAACTCAAAGGTCAGCAATCGACCCTTGCCGGGGGCGGTGTCGACGTAATACGTGCCGCGGCGGCGCGAAAGCCCGCCCGTCGGATGAAGGATGACGTTGCGCAATTCGGCGGCGCCGTTCTCATAGGCGCGCAGATCGCCGCGCCCCAAAAGCTGCGGCGAAATTTCCCCGGCGGTGAAATTGGTTTTAACGAGACGCATTTTCGACATCACCGCACCGTAATCAGGTTGAAGTCGTCGAAGCCGTTCGGGGTGTCGGAGGCTGCGTCGATGCGGCGCGCGCGCTCCAACTCGCTTTCGGCGAGGCGGTAGAGAAAATTCGCGCGGGAGGTGTCCTCGGTCAGCGGCAGGCAGAACTCGGCGGCGAGCCGGGCGATCAGCGCGGCTTCAAAATAGGCGGGCGCGGTCTCGTCATCGGGGCGGAAAATATAGGACAATAAAATATCGGCGCTGTCGGTGTGGAGCGTGTCGCCGACGCGGCGATAGACGACACCCCGCCCCGATCCGCCAACGCCGACGGATAAAATACGCAAACAATCGGAGGGCAGTTGAAAGGCGTGGGAAAAATCGGCAAGCGGTGCGGCGTTCAGTTGCGGCAGCGCCATCTGACCGCGCGCGAAACGCCACGGATAGGCCGACAACATCGCGTCGCGGGTCGGCTCGTAAAATGCGAGCGCGATTTCGGCTTCGGCGCGGTCGTCGTAGAAACTTTGGATGGGCTGCGCGCCGATTTTCAAAAGGGCGCGGCTGCACAGCGCGACGGGGGAAAGCGGCATGGTGTTTACTCTGGGTTGGACTTATTTATTTGCCCTATCGCTTTGCTGCTTGAGGGCGACTAAAGTTGAAAGAGCCGGGGAATCGGGGGAGGAAACGAAACCCCGGCCCTCTCAGATATTCAGTATAGGAATATAATCCTAGACTGTCAAGGGACGTTTTTTCTCCCTCTCCCCTTCGCGGGAGAGGGATGGGGAGAGGGGGCGGCACAAACAGAATCTGTCGCAACGCCCCTCTCCCGTCTCGGGCCTTCGGCCCTCGTCGACCTCCCCCGCCAGGGGGGAGGTAATTTTTTACGCGGCCGGATAATCCGCGACCGTCACGACCCCGCTCGTCACCGAGGCGACGAACAAAAGTTTGTTCACTTGCGTGCCTCCGGTATCGACATTGGCGACGATCAAATCGCCCTTGCGCAACATATCGGACGCGGCGTCGAAATAATTCGCACCCGTTACGGCGGCGTTGTTATCGGTCGAGGTGTAGTGCCACAACGTAAAGCCGTTGGCATAGGACAACACACTCAGGTTTCTTGCTGCAAAAGTCATTTTTCATTCTCCTTGTATGTGTCGGGGGTTATTCGTCGCATTTGATGACGACGACGCCGTTGCCTTCGATCAGGCCGGCGCCTTGCGACATCATGTTGTTGACGAAATGCGCGGCCTTGTCGCCGTGCCAGCTGATATCCGTCTGGATATCCGCGCCGACCGCGTGGCCGATGGCGGATTTGTGATACCAGAAACAGTTGCGCACGCCGGTGTCGATCGGCAATCCCGAATGCGGGATCCACAACGTGCCCAGCCAGCGCTTAGCTTGCGTGGAGACAAAAGGCAGCTGATCGGTGCCGACGTAATCGGCGCTGGCGAATTCCTTCAGGCCCAGCAGTTCCGACCATTGCTTCCAACCGACGACGGCGGTGCGTTCGCCGTCATCCGGCACGTCCTGCGCGCCGAGCAATTCCAGCGCTTCTTCGATTTTTTCCATCGTCATGCCGGTGGAGCCATGCGCGATGTCGTTGGTCGAGGCGTTCAGCGCGGCGATGATCAGCTCGTCCGATTTGCGGCCCAGCGCATAGGCGCCGGCATTGGCGATGACCTGGCGCTCGTCGATGTTGACTTTCAGCTCGTCGAGTTTATCGACCCAGTCGCCGGCATAGTAATCGGCCAGCGTGACCTCGATCGCAGAATGGTCGAGATTCATGACGGGCACGTTGCCGTGACGCGATTTGGTCGCGGCAATGCCTTTGCCGACTTTCTGGAAGGTCGTCGAGCTGCCGATCACGCCCGATTTGCTGCGGACGGTGCTGCGCAGTTTGCTGCCCATGCGTTGATAGGATTCGAAAACTTCGCTTTCGAATTGTTTGACAAAGGCTTGTGTAATGGAGGTGGCCATTGTTGTTTTCCTTGTTGAAAAGAGTCATAAGGATGCCGTTCGCGTTTGCCCGATACGGGACGCGTTAGACAGTTTGTTTTATTTTTGCGCTATCGCTTTGCTGCTTGAGCGCAGTTTTTCCGGCGGCTGGGCCGTTATCGGAGGAGAAAGGGGCGCGAAATCGCGCTTGTCCTTTGGATTTTTTTAGATTGAAACGCAGAGCTAGACAGAGAAAAACAGGGCGTCCTGCGATAACGTCTCCCCCCCCCATTGTCATTCCTGCGAAAGCAGGAATCCACAATCATTATGAGGATGGATGCCAGCTTTCTCTGGCATGACGGTTTAGGAGAGTTTCTCTGTCTATCTCTGTCTGGCTCTGCGTTTCAAAAATTTAATTCCTTATTCCCGTTCGGCGAAGACCTGACGGAAGCCGTCCGAGACTTTCCGGACGAAAGCCGGGTCTTTCTCGCGCCAGTATTTCGGATCTTTCATCAGGGCGCGCAAAGCGGCGGCATCAAGCGCGGGTGCTTCGTCGGCCTGCTGCACGGCGAGCGGCTTGCCCGATTGCATCATTTTATACAGCGCCATCACGCCTTCATACGAGGTGGCAAGGCCTTCGAGCACGTCAGCGGGCAGGTTCTTGCGGCCATAGGCCAGTAATTGCCGCGCCGTTTCGGCATAGCGTTCCTTGCCGCCGAAAGCGTCGATCAGGCGGTCGAGCTGGCGCTCGGCCTCGAATTCGCGCGCGATGTCCAAAACCAGCGGCACCATATATTCGGCGGCAAGGTCGTAGAGGAATTGCGCTTGCGCCTGGGTGAAGCCGTTCTCGAACAGTTTTTTGTTGATCTCGTCGTCCTGCGTGAACATTTCGTGGCGGATTTCGATTTTATAATCCTCGGGTTTTTCCGGCACGCCGAGGAAGTCGAGAATTTTGCCGCGGTCGAGTTTCGACGGGTCGTTGGCCGCCGCCAGTTTCTTTTCCAGCTCGAGATAGGATTTCAGCAGCGCGTCGGCGCGGATCTGTTTCGTTTCCTTGTCGAGGAATTTTTCGGGAATGGCGGGGGTGTCTTCAAGCAGATTGTCCATGATGGGTCTCTTTTCTTTCTGGGTTGGTAGTAAAATATTTCCCCCTCTCCCGCCCGTGCTTCGCAGGGCGACCTCTCCCGCAAGGGGAGAGGTATTTCTTGGGCTCCCTCCCCCCTCGCGGGGGAGGGTCGGGGAGAGGGGGGTATGATTCATGGTTGTTTCCCCTTGGCGGTCATTTGACAGATGAAAAGGACAAGCTGTCTTTGTCCGTCAAGGAAATGCAGATGATTGTCGGGAATATTCGGATCGTTCACGCGGAACACGGCGTAGGCGTGCAGATGTTCCAGAACGGTTTTACCGTCCGCAGTTTCAAACAGTCGCGCATAGGCGCGGGCGATGTCGTCGGCTTCGCGCGGCTTGGCGGCAAATTTCGATAGGGCGGAGAAAAAGCTCATGCGATGTTTTCCGTCTTGATCAGGTGCGGCGGCACGCCGACCTGCCGCGCCAGATAAGAAAGCATGGCCGGCACGTCGATGCTGTCGAGCGCCTTGTCGCCGTATTGCTGTGCCGTTTGCAGCCAGCCAAGCGTCGCGGAGACGTCGCGCTGGGATTGCGCGCGCGCCAGCGGCGAACGGTATTCCAGCGTCAGCAAACGCCCGTCCACGGGAATATCGGCAATCTCGCCGCGCGTGCGCAAAATCGACAAGGCGCGCATCGCCAGCGGCGTGAGCAATTCCGATTGCAGGCGGCCATAGGTCGCGCCCAAGGATTGCGCGATGTCGTTTTGGCGCTCGAGAATTTCGGTCGCGGTCATTTTCTTGTTATTGATCCGTAATTGGTCGCCCAAAAGCGCGTGGGAAATTTTCTGGCGCAAATCGCCCAAGACAAGCTGCGAGATATTGAAATCGCCCGGCATCTTGAGGGGGGTCAACCCGGCAGAGCCGACGGCTTTGGGAATGATCGCGCCGGGGACGAGTTTGATGTTGGCGGGATTGAGAACGCCGTCATCATCGGCCAGCCAGATTCCCGTCACCGAGATCGAGGCGTTTTTCAAAATCAGCTCGACGACTTTGTTGGCGGTCTTGATGTCGGGCAGCGCCTTCATCACCGGCGAGCGGCCATAGACGTCGCCGGCGGCTTTCTGCCAGCGAAAGGCGATAAAAGGCGAGGCGGCGACGCGCATTTGCTCGAGCAGCAACGGATCGGAGTCTTCGGGGTTGAGGATAAAGGACAGGATCGCCCCGCCTTGCGGGTGCGGCACGGCGGCATAGAGAATCGAATGCCGCGCATCGGCGGGCGCGTCGGCGTCGATTTTCTCCGCCGCTTGCGGAAAACGCGCCAGCACTTCTTCGGTGCCGAGCGTCAGGCGGCTGAAGGCGGCATCCAGGCTCCCGCGCGCGCTGTCAAGGAAATGCACCGCGTGAAGCGGCAGGGCCGAGAAATGAAAGGCCGAGGACTCGCCCGGATCAGCCTCGTCGAAACGCAGACACGCCGTGCCGAAGATGACGAGGTCGAGAAAGGCCTGGTGCATTTCGACGGCGAAATTGCTGCGGTCGAAATGGCCTTGCAGGACGGCGTTCATCTCGCGCAGGGCGGGGCCGAGGGCTTGAACGTCCTCGGGGCCTGCGCTCGGGCCTGGACCGACGGCGATCCAGCTTGAGAAAGGCGGCGTGAGTTGCGCCAGCAGGGACGACGCCAACTGGTCGATGGCGTCGGCGGCGGTACCGTCGAAGAGTTTTGCGTTCTTCGTCTGAACGCTGCCCTGCGCGTTGCGGCGATAGGGCAAGGTGTAATCGGCGCATTCCTGCCACAGGCTCTCGAGCGGCTGGCGCAAAGTCTGCGCCACGCGCCAGCGCGCGAGCAGGTCGGCGGTCGGCGGGCCTTTGGACAAGGGCCGCGTCAGGGCGTGAACGGTCATAAGCTTATTCTCCGAGCAGGGTTTTGCGGGACGGCGACGACGTGTCCGACAACACGCCGCTGATCGAGGTTAAAATCGTCCCGAGGCGGCCGCGGCGGCGCGACAGGATGTTTTTGACGCGCATTTCATCGGCGGTCGGTTCCGGTGTCGTTTCCGCTTCGATGACGGGCGTTTCGACTGCGACAGGCACTTCGACGATTTTCGGCGCCTTGGGAGGCGAGATGATTTTAGCCATAGACCATTTCCTTTTTAAGGTAAGAGTAAAGTTGCCACGGCGTCAGAATTTGCCGCGCATGGATGCCCAAGAATCGTTTGATGACCTCGACGCAGGAAAACCAGTTCGCCGGTGCCGCCTTGTTGTGGCCGCGGCGGATCGGCGCTTTGACGACGGTCAGGCCTTGTCCTTCGAGCCAGCGCGGCAGGTCGAAACCGCGCGGCATGGGCAGCACCGCCAGTTCCAGATGCGGGCTAAGCGGGTCGAGCACGATCCAGCTTTTCGCGTCGCGCGCCACGACAAAGCAATGGCGAAAGCCCGGCTTGAGCATTTTCAGCCACCACAATTCGGCCTCGCCTGAAAAACACACCCAGGCCTCATGGGGTTCGTGCTTGTCGTCATGGCGGGCTTGACCCGCCATCCTTGCGCGGAGATCTCTCGAGGATCCCGCGTCAAGCGCGGGATTACGGCTAAATTTGTTTCTCACAGCACAATTCCTTTCCGTTGAAGCGGCGGGGTCAGGCGTTGCATGGCCTGCGTCCATAAAATCGTATCGCGTTGTTTTTTTCCCGAGGGTCTGAGCTGGATGCGGCCGTAATGCGCCAGCGTCTTCAGGTGCGGCAGGCGCAGCAATTTCTGATCGGCCAGACGCAGCACGACTTTCTGGATGTCGACCGCCTCGCAGGGGCGGGGCGTCTCGGTCATGCCCGCTTGCTGGCGCGCGCCGCCATAGCGGGCTTCGGTGGTGGAAACGCACCAGAACCAGGCCTCTTCGGCATCGGGGAAGGGGTGGAGGGAATAATCGCGCATTTTTAGACTTGAATTCCTTTGATAGGCGGTATAAGGTGAGTATAATCCTTCTTACTATGATTTTATTCCTAGGTCAAGGGGTAAAATGAATATATTCCTATTTTAGGGCTTCACATACGGGGAGAGGCATAAATGGCGCTGAAACATCAGGATATCTGGCGGGCAATCGACCTTTTGGCCGAAAGCCACGGCATGTCGGCTTCGGGGCTGGCGCGCGCCGCCGGGCTTGATCCGACCTCATTCAATCCCAGCAAGCGTATTACCAATGACGGGCGGGCGCGGTGGCCGTCCACCGAAACGTTGGCCAAAATTTTTCAGGTGACGGGTGAGACTTTTGACAAATTGCCCGATTTGATCCGCGGCGAGATTCATGACGGCCCGCGCATGAAAAAAGGCATGTTGCAAAAAATTCCGCTGATCGGCTGCGCGCAGGCGGGGCAAGAGGGGTATTTCGACGATGCCGGTTTTCCGGTCGGCTCGGGCTGGGAGATGATCGAGTTTCCGAAAATGGGCGACCCGAGCATCTACGCGCTCGAAGTGTCGGGTGAAAGCATGGAGCCGCTCTATCGCGACGGCGATATTCTGATTGTCTCGCCTTCGGCAGAGAGTCTGCGCAAGGGCGACCGCGTCGTCGTGAAAACGGCCAAAGGCGAGGTCATGGCCAAGCAACTCAGCCGCCTGACCCAGTCGCAAGTGACGCTCAAATCGCTCAACGAAGCGTTCGACGACATCGTCCTGCCGCGCGATGCGGTGCAATGGCTCGCGCGCATCTTGTGGGTCAGCCAATAATGTGATATAATCCATTCTGGCTACCGCGCCCCCCGTCATTCGTGACGGGGTTTTTTTATGGGGATAAAAATTATCCGTCATCCCGGCGAAGGCCGGGATCCACTTATCAACACGACAAGCGCTTGTTTATCGGCACAATGGACCCCGGCTTTCGCCGGGGAAGCGGTGTGTTGTAAAACCGAAGGAAAACCAATGAAACTTGATGATCTATACAAATCATATGACGGCGCGATCCCGCTTGCCGCACGGCGCGCCGCGCAATTCGGCAGCGCGGAAAACTATGCGCGCGCCTTTGCCCGCATGGCTGCAAAAAACTTTCAAAGACGCTGCCTCGAGACGGTGCGCGCCCTGTCCGCGTGGCGCGTCGCCTTTTGCTATGACGACGTGATTCGCGTCGCCATGCTGGAAAAATTAGGAAAGATTTTACTTCAGTCCCGGTCTTCGGCGCTCGAGGCGCTCGATTTATCCAAGGTCGCGGTGA
>CBFGSX010000002.1:0-34195 GCA_965651535.1 uncultured Alphaproteobacteria bacterium
TTCGCCGGCCTGCACGTCGACATTGGTACGCGGGACAACCTGGGTGGTGCCGCCTTGTGAGAACGGCGTCGGTTGCGAGACTTGCGGCGTTTCGGTGATGCGGATCGTCAGGTTGCCTTGTGCGATGGCGACCTCGGAGATGCGCACATCGCGGCCCATCACGATGGTGCCGGATTTCTCGTCGACGATCACCTTGGCGATGCTGTCGGGTGATACCTGAAGCTGTTCGACATCGGCCAGCAGGTCGAACATCTCGCCCTTGAAGCCTTTGGGCGCGGCCAGATGCACGGTTTTCGGATCAGTGGCCACAGCGCTATCGGATTTCAGCGCGCGGTTGATCGTCATGGCGATGCGGCGCGCCGTAGTAAAATCGGGATTGCGCAGCGACAGGCGGACTTTCTTCATGTCGTTGAGCGCAAAGTCGATCTCACGCTCGACGATCGCCCCATTGGCGATGCGTCCGGCCGTCGGCACGTTCTGGGTCACGCTGCCGGCATCGCCGCCGGCGGAGAATGCGTTGGTGGTCACGGCGCCTTGCGCCACGGCGTAAACTTCGCCATCGGCGCCAAGCAACGGCGTCACCAGCAATGTCCCGCCGCGCAGATCCTTGGCGTTGCCGAGAGCGGAAATATTGATATCGATGCGCGATCCTTGCGCCGAGAAGGGCGGCAGGGTTGCGGTCACCATCACGGCGGCGACGTTTTCCGTCTTGAAGTTCTGGCCGCGCACGTTGACGCCTTGGCGTTCAAGCATGGCGATAAGGGATTGCTGCGTGAAGGGCGAGTTGCTGATGCTGTCGCCGGTGCCGTTGAGGCCGACGACAAGACCATAACCCACCAACAGGTTGTCGCGCACGCCCTCGATGCTGACGATGTCCTTGATGCGGCTGGTCGCGGCGTGCGACGGCAGAGCCACGATCATCAGCGCGCAGGCGATCAGGGCCAGATGGGCCATTTCGCGGAGGGTGCGGAGCAGGGCGCGTTTGGTTTTCAGCGTCATGGGATTATTCCTCGTAAAATCGGGTCTTCCGCCTTGGATAATGCAAACCCCGTGCCAAAGCCCCTTTCGGGGGCGGCAAATCTTGCCGATTGCATAAGGGGCCGAAATTTCGTTAAAATGGAGGTATGAAAATTGAGGGGCCGAAACGCACCGACGCCGCCGGGAAAACCGGCAAGACCAAAAAGACCGGCAGCACGAGCGGGGCGTCTTTTAGCGAATTTTTAACGGAATCCGAAGGGGTTGAAAGCGCCAAGGCGGCCGCCCCGGTGACCAATGTCAGCCTTTATGTCGCCCTGCAAGCCGCTGAAACCGCCACCGAGCAGGAAAACCGCCGTCGCGCCGTCGCGCGCGCCGACGACCTTCTGGCCGAGCTGGACGAGCTGCGCGTCGGGCTAATCCTTGGCAATTATACCAAAACCCAGCTCGAGGGTTTGGCGCGCCGTGTGCGTCAGCAAAGGCTGAATATCGACGATCCGCAACTGCGCGCGCTTTTGGACGAGGTTGAATTGCGCGCCGCGGTCGAGCTGGCCAAATACGAATAACGGCTTGATATTCGTCAAAAAAGCAATACAATTTTCGGCAAGAATGACAAAGGCTCCGCAAAAGGAGGTTGCCGTGTCCGTGAAAAAGAAAGCATCTGCGAAAAAAGCCGCGAAAAAGCCTGTGAAAAAGCCCGTGAAAAAGAAAGCCGCGCCGAAAAAGGCACCGGCTAAGAAAACGGCAGCCAAAAAACCGGCCCCTAAAAAAGCGGCTCCTAAAAAGGCACCGGCTAAGAAAACAGCACCGCAAAAAGCTCCTGCGAAGAAAAAGGTTGTGAAATCAAAACCGAAATCGGGTGTGGCCAAGACCGCGAAAAAACCGCTTGCCTCGACATCGAAGTCCGGTGTAAAACCCGCTACCGCGAAAGGCAAACGTCAGCGCATTACCGTGATCAAGGCGCCGACGATTGTTGTTGCGAAACCCAGCTCATCTGTTGCGAAAAAAGCGATGTCAGCCGTTCTTGTCCCGCCGAAATACGAACCTTCCGACAAGGAAGAGTTTATGAATCCCGTCATGAAGGAATATTTCCGTCAGCGCCTTTTGGCATGGCGTGACGAATTGCTGCGTGAATCCGAGGAGACGCTGCACGTCCTTCAGGCCGAGGGTAACATGCAAAAGCCCGATATCACCGACCGCGCCTCCGAGGAGACGGATCTGGCGATTGAGTTCCGCACCCGCGACCGCGAACGTAAGCTGCTCAACAAGATCAATGAAGCCATCGGCCGCATCGAGGATGGAACCTATGGCTATTGCGAGGAAACGGGCGACCCGATCCCGGTTAAGCGCCTGATCGCGCGTCCGACGGCGACGATGACTCTCGAGGCCCAGGAATTGCACGAGCGCCGCGAACGCACCCAACGCGACCAGTGGGAATAATTTTACCCCTCACCCGCTCGCGCTGACGCGCTTGCGACCTCTCCCTCAAGGGGAGAGGTTATTCTTTGGCTCCCTCTCCCCTTGAGGGAGAGGGTTGGGGTGAGGGGTGCTAAAAAATCCGGCGGGTTTTGAGGCCCGCCGGTTGCAAGTCTTGGATGGAAGAATCTCCGTTTTCAGACGAAGGGGTTAGAAGGGCAACAGGATGTCCATCACCTCGTTGCCGTAGCGCGGTTTGCTGACGTCGGTCAGCATACCCTGGCCGCCATAGATGATGCGGGCTTCGGCAATTTTCTCGTAGGTGATGCTGTTGGTGGTGTCGATGTCCTCGGGGCGGATCACGCCGGCGACTTCGAGGTCGCGGCGCTCATTGTTGACACGCACTTGTTGCTTCCCGTGGATGACGAGATTGCCGTTGGGTAAAACCTGCGTGATAACGGCGGCAACCTTGAGCTTGACCTCTTCCTCGCGTTCGATTTTACCGTTGCCGGCATTGTTCGTGGCCGAGTTGGTGCCGATGGCGTTCAGCGGGTTGAAAGCATCCGGCAGAACTCTGCCAAGCGTGTTCTCATGTCCAAGAAGGTTGGAAACGCCCATGTTTTCTGTGGCGGCGCGTGTTTTGGAGGTCTTGTTTTCCAGCGTCGCTTCGTCTCGGATCTCGACCAAAACCGTCAGGATGTCGCCCACGGTTCCGGCGCGCTGATCTTTGAAGAATCCCTTACGGCCGCTGGTCCATAGCGAATTGGCCTGTTTTATTTCAGGTTCTGCGGCGGGCATTGGCATGGAGACGGGGCGATAGCCGGGGCGTTCGACGGGACTTTGAACGACCTCCATCTTTGGGTCCTTGCCGACTTCGTTGATGCGTTCAATCATTCCCGCGCAAGCTGTCAGGCTGAGCAGGAAGGCGACGCCAAGCAAAGTTTTGGTATAGGCTTCGATGTTCATGTCATCTCTCCGTCGGTTATCCGTTGAAGGCATCGATTACGATTTCGGCCTGTTGGGGGCCGGTGATACGGGCGTCAAACGGTTTCTTGCTGCTGATATTCATCAAGGTGACGGTGTCGCCGCGTGCGCCGTTCGCCAGAGCGCGTGCGCGCGTGCTGAGCATGACGGGGCCGTTACGATAGATTACCGTCACCAATTCGTTGCGCTTGACCATCAAAGGCGGCGTTAGCTCGGAAGCCAAAACAGGCTGTCCGGGCTGGAGCGTGCGTTTGGGCGACAGGCCGACCAGCTCGTCGGCGGTCAAAACTGTGCCATGGCGCACCGTGCGACGCGGCACGTATTTTTCGACGATATCCGATGCCGTGATGACGGCATTGGGTGCAAGGGTGGAAACGGGAACGGGTACGCGCGTCATTGGCGTGGCCGTACCGGATACTGTAAATTCCTGAATTTCTTTTCCATCGCGCAGGACTTTGACCGTGGCGGCAAAGCGTTCCGTGGCCGGATCGAAAGCGGGCTGCTCGACGGACAACTCGGGCAGGGCGCGCCCGGCGACAATAACGGGTTGTGCCGGTTCAAGAATGGAAAAGCTGGCCTCGCTGCTGATCTTGTCTTTGAGAGCGCTGTTTTCGAGCGCATGGATAAGCGTTTCCGCATCGAGCGTCGTGGCATTGCGTTCCAGCGTGACGGTCACATCTTCCTCGGGTGCGCGCCATGAAAACCCGAAGGAATCCACCACGCGTTGCAGATCTTTTTTGCTCAGGACAAGCGTTTTACCCGGCGCGGGGGCCAGCGCCAAAGCGTGGCTGGCGTGCTCACCGGCATTGGTGAACAAATCGCCGACGGTGACGGTCGGGCCGTCGATCAGCATTTTTCCGGTCAGCTTGACGTCGGCCGCCGAGACGGACGAGCTGACGACAAGCATTAAAAATCCGGCAAGATAATCGCGTAACATTACTTAGCCCCTTTCACGTTTAGCGAAGATTGCTGATGGTTCCCATCATGTCGTCGCTGGTCTGGATGACCTTGGAGTTCATCTCATAGGCGCGCTGCGCCGTGATCATCCGGGTGATTTCGTTGACGATGTTGACGTTGGACAATTCCAATGCGCCCTGTTGCAGCGAGCCGAAGCCCTCTTCGTTGGGCGTTCCTTCCTCGGGCGTGCCCGAAGCTTCGGTTTCGAGATACAGGTTCTTGCCGATCGCTTCCAGGCCCGACGGGTTGATGAAGCGGACAATGTTGATCTGGCCGATATTCTGCTCTTGAATCTGGTTGGCGATCTTGACCCAGACCTCGCCGTTGGCATTGACCGTGACTTTGGTCGCGTCGGCGGGAATAGTGATGCCGGGATCGAGCTGATAGCCTTCTTTGGTGACGACAAGGCCGTCGGCATTCAAGCCAAAGGTGCCGTCGCGCGTATACGAAGTACTGCCATCGGGCAGTTGAACCTGAAAGAAGCCGTCGCCAACAATGGCTAGATCGAGCTGGTTGTCGGTAATGTCCATTGCGCCCTGGCTGTGGACGCGCGAGATGGCATCGAGACGCACACCGGTACCCAGCTGCAAGCCGCTGGGCAGAATGGTTGCGGCATCCGAAGAGGTCGCGCCGGGGCGGCGAATATTTTGATAGAGCAGATCCTGGAACTCGGCGCGCTGGCGCTTGTAGCCGGTCGTGCTCATGTTGGCGATGTTGTTCGAGATGGTCTCGACATTCATCTGTTGGGCATACATCCCGGTGGCGCCGATGGAAAGGGAACGCATGGCTTATCTCCTTAGGGTTTGCTCAATTGCTGGATCATGCTGCGCTTCATATCGTGTTCGGTTTGCAAGAGCCGTGCCACGGATTGATAGCGGCGGGAAACTTCGATCATGTTCGTCATCTCGGATACGGCGTTGACGTTCGAGCCTTCGACTGCGCCTTGGACAACCTTGGTTTGATCGTCGGGGATCGCGTCCTGTTCGGTTTCAAACAGCGAATTGCCGACAGGGCGCATTTTTTGCGGGTTATCGAAGCGCACGACCTTTAGCCGGCCGATTTCCCCCTGATCGGTCGAGATGGCCCCGCGTTCGTCGATGATGATCTCGCGCGCATCGTTGGGGACAATGATGGGCTTGTCGCCGGCGTCGAGAACGATTTGTCCGGCGCTATTGACAAGCTGCCCGGCGAGGTTGACCTGAAAGTTACCGTTGCGCGTGTATTTGTTTGCGCCATCCTCGCCTTGAATAGCGATAAAGCCGTTGCCCTGCAAAGCCACGTCGAGCGGATTGCCGGTCTGGCGGATCGGGCCGGGGCTGAAATTCCGGTAATTGCCGTAATCGAGAGCCATCGAGACCGGCTCGGCGCGGCCCGGGTGAGAAATATGCTCGAGGAAGGTTGCGTGACCCGATTTATAACCATCGGTTTCCACATTCGCGATGTTGTTCGCGATGAGGTCCATTTTCCTCTGGAGGGCGACCTGATAGGACAGCCCGACATAGCTGATGTTTTCCATCCTTTTTCTCCAATAAGGGCGGCCTTCTTGGGGGCCGGACGTAAATTTGCAAGAACCGTGCCAAACCTCCCCCTTGTTTTTCAGACCACACAAGCGTATGTTTTCAGGGGTGGGATACGGAGCAAAACATTGACAAAAAAGGGAAAAGCTACCAAGGCCAGCCAGAGGATCGCCGAAGCGCTGCTGCGGCTGCGGGAGCGTTATAACCTGACCCAGCGCGATATCGCCGAAATGCTGGGGGTCAGCTTCCAGCAATACCAAAAATACGAAAAGGGCAAGGACAGGCTTTCGCTCGAGCGCGCCATGCGTCTGTGCGAGGTACTCAATATCCCGTTGGGGTTTTTCGCCGGGGCCGCAGCGGCCACGGGCTTTGCGGAAAGCGAACAGGAAGGCTTCGGCCCGGCCACGCCGATGGCCGAAGAGCGCGAGATTCTTGCCATTTATCGCGATATCCCGAAAAAAGCGCGGCCCGACTTCCTTGAAGCTGTCCGGCAAATGGCTAAGATGATAGCCTCAAAGCGCTAGAATCTTACCGTCAACCGGAAATCTCTCATGTCTCGTTTTATTTTTGCCAGCGAATCCGTCGCCGAAGGCCACCCCGACAAGATTTGCGACCAACTGTCCGATACCATTTTGGATGCTTTCCTGAAACAGGATCCCGAGCAGCGCGTCGCCGTGGAATGTCTGGCGACAACCAATTACGTTGTCGTGGCGGGCGAGGTCAAAGGCAGCGCCGCCTTGTCCAAGAAAGACGTCGAAAATCTGGTGCGCGAAAAAGTGCGCGAGATCGGCTATGCACAGGAAGGTTTCGATTGGGAAAAACTGCATATTGAAAACCGCCTGCACGCGCAATCCACGGATATCGCCATGGGCGTTGATGCCGGTGCCAGCAAGGAAGAAGGCGCGGGCGATCAGGGGATGATGTTCGGCTATGCTTGCGACGAGACGGATGCGTTGATGCCGGCGCCGATTCATTTTGCGCATAAAATTCTCAAAAATCTGGCCGATGACCGTAAATCCGGCAAGCTCGATATGCTCGGCCCCGACGCAAAAAGCCAGATCAGCCTGAGCTACGAGAACGGCAAGCCCATCGGCGCGCATTCCATCGTGCTGTCGACCCAGCACAAGGCCGGCGTGTCGCAGGAGGAAATCCGCGCCATCGTCACGCCCTATGTCGAGAATGTTTTGCCCAAGGGCTGGATGTGTGCGCCCGACCGCTTCTTCGTCAACCCGACAGGGCAGTTCATCATCGGCGGCCCCGACGGCGATACGGGGCTGACGGGGCGCAAGATCATCGTGGATACGTATGGCGGCGCGGCTCCGCATGGCGGCGGCGCGTTTTCGGGCAAAGACCCGACGAAAGTAGACCGTTCCGCCGCCTATGCCGCGCGTTATATCGCCAAGAATATCGTGGCGGCGGGGCTGGCATCGCAATGCACTTTCCAGGTCGCCTATGCGATCGGCGTGGCGCGTCCCGTCTCGATGTTCGTCGACACGCATGGCTCGGGCAAGGTCGACGAGGGAAAATTGCTGAAACTCATCGGCGAGATGGTCGATTTGTCGCCCAAGGGCATCCGTACGCATCTGGGTCTCAACAAGCCGATTTATGCGCGCACGGCGGCCTATGGGCATTTCGGCCGCGCGCCCGAAAGCGATGGCGGTTTTTCGTGGGAAAAAACCGATCTGGCGGATGCGCTGAAAAGATACTTCTAGATGGAAAAACGTGAACACCATTTCTACGGGCGGCGCAAGGGGATGCCGCTTCGCAAGGCCCGCGCGGAATCGCTGGCGCGCGTCCTGCGGGATTTTTCAATCCCGCCCGAGATTCTAAAGGAAGAAGTGATCGACCCGTCGGCGTTGTTCGGTGCATTCCGTTCGCAGGAAATCCGGTTTGAAATCGGTTTCGGCAATGGCGAGCATCTGGTGACGCAGGCGCAACAGAATCCGGGTATCGGTTTCATCGGCTGCGAGCCTTTTGTCAACGGCGTGTCGGCGGCGGCGAAACAGGTGGCCGAACACGATCTGAACAATATCCGTTTTTATGCCGATGATGCGCTGCCGCTTTTGGAGAAATTCACCTCCGGCTCGCTGGACAGAATTTTTCTTTTGTTCCCCGATCCGTGGCCCAAGACGCGCCATCACAAGCGCCGCTTTATCCAAAGCGACACGGTGGCGTTGTTTGCACGGCTGCTCAAATCCGGCGGGTTGCTGCGTCTGGCAACCGACGACCGCAATCTGGCCGAGTGGATGCTGATTCACACGGTGCAGAATCCGGATTTCCTTTGGAAAAACTTTGCCGACGGGAATTGGGACGCCGCGCCGGGCGACTGGACGGAAACGCGCTATCAGCAAAAAGCCGCCCAACAGGGGCGGCTTGGGAAATTCATGGATTTTACACGAGTCTAGCGCGCTTGCTGCGTTTCCTGATCATGCGCGGATTCGGGTTTCAGCCCGGCCATGATGTTACGGTTGATCTCGATGGCGGCATCGATATCGCCTTTTCCATCCATGATTTGCAGCGTTTCCTTGTCCACCCAAAGAGAGATGGAAACCAGCGCGGCACGCAGATCCTGCGGCAGTTTGTTGTAATCGCTTGTAAGGTCTTGACGGAAAGCGGCCCAGACATCGCGGTTCCATTTCGCGGCATCGACGCGTTGCTTGGTGTCGGTGGGGTTCTCACGCGATTTGATTAGGGCGGTTGTCACTTGCGCCAGCAGACGATACTCGATATCGCGAGGATCATCCTTGTTGGTCTGGGCGGATTGATACGTGTTGTAACCGGTATTCGACATGAGATTTCCCTGTGACCTCTTTACCTTATCCGAACCGTGTTAACAAATTTTGAAAGAGCAAGAAAAAGCCCCTGAAATTCTTTAAATTTCAGGGGCTTCATGCTATATTATTAGCGCAGTCTCAGCAATTCCTCGAGCATCTGGTCGGTCGTGTTGATGACCTTGGTGCCCGCGGAGTAAGCGCGCTGCGTGACGATCATTTTCGAGAATTCGTCCGCCAAGTCGACGTTCGAGGCCTCGAGGGTCGAGCTTTCGACAACCCCCGCGCCGCCCGTTCCGGCTTCGCGCAAGTTGTATTCACCGGACGAGTCGCTTTCCTGGAAGATGTTTCCGTTGCGGGCGATCAAGCCGTTGGCGTTGGCGAAGGTCGCAATCGGCAGCTTGTACAGCCTTGTGCTTTCACCGTTGCTGAAGCGTGCGATCACGAAGCCGTCTGCATCAATCGACACACCGGTACGCAAGCCCAGCTCGGCACCGTTCTGGTCGGTATAGACGACGTTATACGTTCCCGCATATTGGGTAAAGTTACTGACATCCAGTTCAATGGTTTGTGCCAGAGAGCCGTTACCCCAGTCGATATTCGCCAGCGTGATGATCGACGGGTCATTCGCCACGTTGACCGAGCCATCGGCATTAAAGTTGAGCATACCGCTTGTCAACAGCAAGCCCGTCGGGCCGACAAATTCCACGTGCCACCAGTTCTGGGCGTTGGCTGTCTGATCCAGAGGGGCCAGCGTGCTAGGGGCCAGCGGCGGCGGATAGGTCGTGGCCGAAAGGCCGAGCGCCGCCAGACCTGCAACCGACAATTCGTTGCCACCGCCGCCGACACCGTCGATGACAAGGTTGAGGCCCGACTGGTCGGCCGCGATCACGATATTGCCGCCGACATCGAACTGCGCGTTGATATCCGGCAGGGCGTTGATCTGCGCGACAAGGGCCGAGGCACTGTCTCCGTCATTGATCGTGACCGTCTGCACGGGCAGGGCGCCGACCTGGATAGTAAAGGTGCGCGGATCGCGGGCCTGGGTCATGAAATCAAGGCCCAGCGCATTCAGGTTGGCTTCCGTGATCGGTTGCGAGCCGCCGAAGCGGATCTCAATCGGCGTGTTGGCCGTCAATTCAAGACGGTCAGCCACGGCCGATGCAGGAGAACCCGTAAAGGCCGCGTTGATGGCGTTCACAAGATCCGACAATTCCCAGGCGGGGTCGAGCGAGATGGTCGAGTTCTCGCCGTTCAGGTTGATGATGAATGTATCGCCCAGAGAAATGCCCGGCGCCACGGTGCCAAGCGTAGCAGGAGAGGTAATATCCACCGTGCTGGTCAGGGTTGCAGTTGAAGCGATGGAAGGGAACTGATCCATCAAATTCGCTACATTCTGCACGTTTGTCACACCGGCGGCCGTTGCCGTCGGCGAGGTGGTATGGAAGAACCGCATGGTGATGTCCTGCGATTGTCCCAGAGAGTCATAGACACGCAGCGCGCGGCTGAAATGCGGGCTTTGCGTTGCCGGGGTCGCCAGAGGGTACAGGTAAGGCGTTTCGTTCGCATCCAGGTTAAGCGCGGCGCGGGCGCTGGTCGTCGGGCGCGTCACCGATCCCAAGAATGCGACGTCCACCGGAACCAGCGAGCCGATATCGCCTGAACCTGATGGAATGTTGCCGTCCTGGTCGACGGGCCAGCCCATTAGGAATTTGCCCGCAGGAGAGACGAGATAGCCTTGCGCGTCTTCGGAAAACTGTCCGGCGCGGGTGAAGAATCCTTCCTGCAACCCGTCATTGACGCTGTTCTGCACGACGAAGAAACCGTTACCCGAGATGGCGATATCGGTAGCCGAACGGGACTGTTGCAGAATGCCCTGCTGGTCGATACGCGCCAGAGTCGAGGCGCGCACCGCACCGGGCGAATAGGCGGTGGAACGCGTCTGTGCCGTGACCAAGCTGGAGAAGGCCGCTTCGGAACGCTTGTAGCCGACGGTATTGACGTTGGCGATGTTGTCCGAGATCATGCCCATCGATTGCGATTGCGCGTTGAGGGCCGACACACCGGCAAAAAGGGAACCGTATAAACTCATGTTCGTCTCCTGTGAAGGTTAAATATTATCGTTCTTGTTCTGATCCGTTTCAGGGGAGTCTCACCGACTGAACCGTATCGATCGGCACCTTCTGATTACCGATTGTAAGCATGACCGCGCCGTCCACGACTTCGACGCCATTGACGAGGGCCGGGACAACCGTGCTGGTTTTAATCGCGCGTCCGTCCTTGTCCGTTGCACCCACCTGGATGTAATAGCTGCCGATGGAAACGGGCTTGCCGTCCTTGTCGACGCCCGACCAGACAAAATTATGTTCACCCGCTTTTTTGTCGCCTTCACCCGACCAGATCAGATTGTCGTCGAAATCGAAGATACTGATCTGTGTTTGGAAGGCGTCTTTCTCGAGGGTGTATTTCAGCGTGACATTGGTGGATGCGCGTGAATAATTGAAGTTTTCAACGGGAGTTTCAGCCGTAACCGGATTGCCGTTGATGTCTTTGGCCGAGACCTTGAGCTTGTAGGCGCCTTCGGGCATTTGCACGCCGTCATTATTGACGCCGTTCCAGACAAAGTTATAGCCGCCCGGCTCGACATCGCCGGTATACGACCAGATAAGTTGATCTTCGCTGTTGAAGATTTCGACCGTTGCCTCGGCGGCGTTTTCGCCGACCGTATAGTCGAATTGCAGCGCCGAACCGCCCTTGTAGGTGAAGTCCGAACCTTTGTAGTCGACATTCATGCCGATATAGCTGAGCAGGGTCGAGTTGATCGCCGAAGTCTGGTTCAGCTTGATCAGCTCGTTCAATTTATTGGTTTGCGAGATGGATTGCTCGACCTCGGCCAGCGCGATCAGCTGGTTGGTCATGTCCTTGGTGTCCATCGGATTGAGCGGATCCTGGTTTTGCAGCTGGGTCGTCAGCAGTTTCAGGAACTGGTCGTAGGTCTGGTTCAGGCTCGAGCGTGCGGCATCGGTCGTGCTGTCTACGCCGGCCACGCCGCCAAGGGAAAGGGTTACTGAATCCAACATCCGTTCTCTCCGTTACGCGTGATAATTCACGCGGGTATCGCTGATGATCTGTCCGTCACTATGCACGTTTAATGCCAAGTCCTGCACTTTGGCGTCTTCCGGGTCGCCGCCGAGGCGCTTGCGCCCCGAAAAACCGCCTTTGGGATCGCGCTGTTCGCGCAGGTTGAAACTGAGATTCTCCTGCGAAGTGTTGAGACCTGCCTGGTTCAGCGCCTTTTCAAGCTGCGCGGAATCTTTTTGAAGCAAAACAAGGGTTTCCGGCTTATCCACGGTGACGACGACTTGCGTCGTACCGTTGCGCTGGATGTTCAGGCGCAGCTCGACCTTGCCCAGTTCGGCCGGGGAGAGCTGGATGTTGATTTGCGACGATTTCCCGGCGGCAAGATTGCGGATATGCACCAGCACTTGCTGCGTGGCCGAGGATTGCGCCGAATGTTGCGGCAGGCTTGCGGCGTTGAGCGCGCGGGAAAATTTTGCCGCGTTCAGGGCATTCGGGGAAAGGGCGGTCAGCCCGTCGCCGTCCGGCATGGCGACCAGTCCGGCATCGGCGGCGGCAAAAACGGGCGATGCGGCCAAAGCCGGAGCGGCGATGTGTGCTTGCGCGCGCGCGGCAGAGGCTGCCAAAGCATTGGCGGTATTATTCGGCGCGGCGTTTTGCGGCGTCGGCATCTCGCGCGGGGCGCGGCCCTCTTTGGCGTTACCGATTTGCGGCGCGGGTTTTTCGCGAGAAAGGGATAACAGCGAGTCTTCACCCTCGCCATCGGTGGAATCGGGTTGCGGCCCCGACAGGTCGAGCAAGGGTTGCTCGCCTTTGGGCTTGGCATCGGATTTGACTATGGCTTCGGCAGCAACAGAAACGACGACGGGTGTGGCAGCCGGTTGGACGACAGCCTCGGCTTTTTGAACCGGGACATTCGGGTTAGCTTCCGCCTTGACGATTTCTACCGGGGTGATGGTGTGCACCGGGTCGGCGGCGGGCTTGACGATTCCGTCAGCGGCGATTTTCTCCGTCAGGGCTTTCGGAATAAGAATTTCGGCTTCGTTTTGCGGTACCAGCACGGCAGCGGCGCGCTCACGCAGGGTTTCGGCCCCGGCATGGTGGCTGGCATTGACCAACGCCTTGAGCGCCTTGACGGCGCGCAACACGTCGATCGTTTGCCCTTCCTTGGCAAAGCCGGAGAGTTTCAATTCGGCAAAGAGATCGGCCAGTTCCTTGGGCCAGATAAGGGCATCGCCTTTGTCACCCGTCTCGGCGGGAAGCGTGGCGGATATGGGTTTGAGAACAACATTCATTTCGCGGAACAATGAAATGAATTCGCTCATAAATTCAACAATCTCGGCGGCGTTCATCTCTTCGGGCTGTGCCAGGAAGATTTGCAACGCCTCGGCCAATTCGTCCGGCAGATCGATCTTGCCCTGTTCCTCGGCGCGGAGCAGAAAGGCTGCAACCTGCTTGAGGGCTTCGACGGGGCGGTCGTCCTTGACCGGCACGTCGTCGCGCGAGAGGATTTCGGCGATCTTGGCACGGATTTTTTCGTCGGGGCTGGCAGGGGCTGGCGCTGGCGCGGATGCGGCGGAAGCCTCCGGGGATTCTTTCGGAGAATCCTTGCGGCGCAGGCCGCGCGTATGTTTCAGGAAAGCGGTCTCGCGCGGGGCGTCGGCTTTGGGCGCGTCGGCGGCTTTTTTCAGGATGGCTTTAAGGTCGGTGTCGCTGCTGCCCAAGGCGGTCAGGCGGGCCATCATCACGTCGAGGAATTGCGCGCCGCCAAAGCCTGCACCATCTTGCATATCAAAGGCGGAGCGAATTTTGAGATCGCCGGAAAGGTTGACGGCGTTTTTGGGGCTGACATCGGCCATGACTATCCTTGCGGGGGAGTGTCTTCTGGGTTGGAAGAGCCGGGCGCTTCCTGCGCCCTTGCGCGTCACTAAATGCAAGGGATATGCCAGATTGATAATATGTTGTTTATCAATCGGATGAATTTTGAGATTGAAGTGATTTATCAGGCAGAAAATGCCGCTTAGGGCATTTCTTTCAGGGCTTCAAGAACGGTGAAGCGGCTGGCGAACATGGCAATGCCCCCCGCCAGAACGGGAGAGACGGCCAAGATCATCCACTCGATCCATGTGAGGTTCAGCTGGGGCAGCAGCGTGTCGCCCAAGCCTTCCTTGATCCAGGCCAGACCCGTCAGGGTCAGAAAGGCCAATGCCAGCCCCGCCGCCGCGCCCTCGGTCGCCAGACGAAAGGCCTGACGCTGAAACTGGCGGGCGATATAGGCGTCGGTCGCGCCGATCAGGTGCAGCAGATCAACCTCGTCCTTGTGGAGAGCCAGGCGCGTGCGCGCCGTCGCCGCGACGGTCAACGCCGTCGTCAGGGCCAACACCAGGGCAATTCCCACTAATATCATCCGTCCGGCCTTTGCGAGTTTCAATAAATCTGCCAGCCATTCCTCGTGCGTGTCAAGAACGGCCTCGGGCAGGGCGGCTTTGATAACGCGGCGGATGGCGGCATCGTCGGCGGCTTCGATCCCTTCAAGTCGCGTCAACTCGATCAATTTCGGCATGGGCAGGTCGGCAATCGCCGCGTTCTCGCCCAGCCACGGCGCAACGAGGCGGTCGATATCCTGATCCGACAAAGGTTTGGCGACAATGCCCGGCAAGGCGTTCAGCCCTTCGGTCAGGCGTTTGATATTTTCGGCGTTCTTCGTTTGCGCGTGCGGAATCTCGACCGTCATGCGTCCTGTCAGCCCGTGCTGCCAGTATTGCTGCATATGGTTGAGGCCGAAAATCAGCACGAAAGACAGCAGGCACAAATACGTCATCACCCCGACGATCCACACCACCAGATGCCCGCCGCTGCCGCGATGCAGCGGCAGATCATAGCGCCGTCCGCGCACGACGCTTTTGGAAAAGCCCGCGATGGACTGAATCTGCGCGATCATCACGCCGCCTTTTTCTGGCCGTCGAGGATGCGGACGCTGCCCTTGTGCAGATTGAGCTGGGGGTGGCCGAATTGCTGGACGAGGTGCTCGTTGTGCGTGGCGACGACGATGGTCGTGCCCATGCGGTTCAGCTCATCGAACAAATAAAGCAATCGCGTGCCGATCGTGTCGTCGAGGTTGCCCGTCGGCTCGTCCGCCAAAAGAAGGCGCGGGCGGGCGACGACGGCGCGCGCGATGGCGACGCGCTGTTTCTGACCGCCCGACAGGATCGGCGGCTTGGCGTTCATGTGGTCGCCCAAGCCCACCCATTTGAGCAGATCGGTGACATTGGCCTTGATCTCGGTTTCGGGAACCTGCGAGATGCGCAAGGGCAGCGCCACGTTGTCAAAGACGCTCAGATGGTCGAGCAGGCGGAAATCCTGGAACACCACGCCGACCTGACGGCGCAGCGGCATCAGGCGCTCGCGGTTCAAACGGTGCAGGTCTTGTCCGAACATGGAAATTTTGCCGCGTGTCGGACGGCGGCCCAGATACAGGAGCTGCATCAGGGACGATTTTCCCGCCCCCGACGGCCCCGTCAAAAAGTGAAAAGACCCCGGCTGCAAGGTGAAATTGAGGTCGTGCAAGACCTCGGGGCCGGTATTATAGCGCAAAGCGACGTTTTCAAAGCGGATCATGGGGGTTATTATAAGGGGATTATGGGTTTTGTCACCCGCTTCCATCATGGGCCTCCGGACCAAGTCCGAAGGCCGTGGAAATTTAATCAGAGCGGCTTTATTTTCTTGAGAATGCGCGTAAAATGGGCGGAAAATAAACTTTCCGAGAAACCCATGAAAACCTTGACCGACATTCGCCGCACATTTTTGGACTATTTTGCCAAGCAGGGGCACAGTGTTGTGTCCTCGGCGCCGCTTGTGCCGCAAAACGACCCGACGCTGATGTTCGTCAATTCGGGTATGGCGCCGTTCAAGGATTTGTTCACCGGACGGGAGACGCGCGACTATACCCGCGCGACCTCGTCACAAAAATGCGTCCGCGCGGGCGGCAAGCATAATGACCTTGAGAATGTCGGTTACACGGCGCGTCACCATACGTTTTTCGAAATGTTGGGGAATTTCTCCTTCGGCGATTATTTCAAGGAAGAGGCCATCACTTTTGCATGGGAGATGATCTCGAAGGAATTCGCCCTGCCCAAGGATAAATTGCTGGTCACGGTTTATCATACCGATGACGAGGCGGTGGCGTTGTGGAAAAAAATTGCCGGTTTTTCCGATGATAAAATTATCCGCATTTCCACCAATGACAATTTCTGGTCGATGGGCGATACTGGCCCGTGCGGCCCGTCTTCGGAGGTTTTTATCGATCGTGGCGAGCATATTTTCGGCGGCCCGCCAGGGTCAAAGGACGAGGATGGCGACCGTTTCCTCGAGTTCTGGAATCTTGTGTTCATGCAATATGAACAGGTCGATAAAGATACGCGCATCGCCTTGCCCAAGAAATGCATCGACACGGGCATGGGCCTCGAGCGCATGGCGGCGATTTTGCAGGACAAGGAAAATAATTACGACATTGATCTGTTCCAGGCGATTATCGGCGACATTCAGGAACGCACGAAAACCAAGGGCGAGGGCGAAAATCTGGTCTCGCAGCGCGTGATCGCCGATCACCTTCGCGCCTCGTCGTTTTTGATCGCCGACGGCGTACTGCCGTCCAATGAGGGGCGCGGTTACGTCCTGCGCCGGATCATGCGCCGCGCCATGCGCCATGCGCATTTGCTAGGGGCGAAAGGCGCGCTCATGCATCAATTGGTGCCGGCATTGGTTGCGCAAATGGGCACGGCATACCCCGAGCTGAACCGCGCCGAGGCGTTGATTGTCGACACGCTGTCGCGCGAGGAAAACCGTTTCCGCGAAACCTTGGCGCGCGGGCTGAAATTGCTCGACGACGAAACCGCAAAACTGAAATCGGGCGGCACGCTGCCGGGCGAAATCGCGTTCAAACTCTATGATACGTTCGGTTTTCCGGTCGATCTGACCAATGATGTGCTGGTGCGCAAGGGTTATGCGCTCGACAGCGCGGGTTTCGACGCGGCCATGCAAAAGCAACAGGAAACGGCGCGCAAGTCGTGGACGGGTTCGGGCGACGCCGCCACGGATAAAATCTGGTTTGAAGTCGCGCAAAAAACCGGCACGCCGGAATTTCTGGGTTACGGCACGACGACGGCGCAAGGCGTCGTCACGGCCATCGTCAAGGACGGGAAAATCGTTACGGACGCCAAACAGGGCGACGAGGTGCAGATCGTTTTGTCGCAAACGCCGTTCTATGCCGAAAGCGGCGGACAGGTCGGCGATACGGGCGTATTGTTGGGCGAGAATAAGTTGAAGATCGACATTGCCGATACGAAAAAACCCGTTTCGGGGCTGATCGTGCATAGCGGCAAAGTCGCCTCGGGCGTCGTCAAGACGGGTGACGGTCTGGAGGCGCAGGTCGATGAAACGCGCCGCCGGAACATCATGGCGCATCACTCGGGCGTGCATTTGCTGCATGAGGCGTTGCGTCGCAATTTGGGCGAGCATATCGCGCAGAAGGGCTCGCTGGTCGAAGCGAACCGCCTGCGCCTCGATTTTAGCCAGCCCGATCCGATCACCGACGAACAAATGGCGAAAATCGTCGCGGATGTGCGCGCGCAGATCGCCGCCAATACGCCCATCACCACGCGTGTCATGTCGCTCGACGAGGCGCAGGAAACGGGCGCGCGCGCCCTGTTCGGCGAGAAATACGGCGCGGAAGTGCGCGTCGTCGGTATGGGCACGCTTGAAAACGGCAAGCAATACTCGGTGGAGCTTTGCGGCGGCACGCATGTGAAGAACACGGGCGAGATCGGCGCGTTCCGCATTGTTTCCGAGGGCGGTGTCTCGGCGGGCGTGCGCCGTATTTCGGCGGTCGTCGGAATCGCAGCCGAAAAACAAGCCGATGAAAATGAATTGCTGTTGTCGGAAATCGCAGAAATGTTCAAGGTTCCCGTCTCCGGCGTGGCCGAGCGCATCAAGAAACTGCAACAGGAAAACCACGAGTTGAAAACCGAAGCCGGGGCGCTACGTAAAAGAGCGGCGCTTGGCGGCGGTGGCGCGGCGGAAGCCGTCGAGGATGTCGGCGGCGTGAAATTGATTGCGCGGCTTTTCGACGATATGCCGCCCAAGGATCTGCGTCCTTTGGCCGACCAGTTCAAGAAACAGCTGGGATCGGGCGTGGTGGTGCTGTTGACGCGGGCCGAGGGCCGCGCGTCGCTGGTGGTCGGCGTGACCGACGATCTGACGGCCCGAATCAACGCCGTGGATCTGGTAAAAGTCGCCGCCGAGGCGCTGGGCGGCAAGGGCGGCGGCGGCCGCCCCGACATGGCGCAGGCAGGCGGGCCGGAAGTGGCCGCGGCGGAGATGGCGGTTGACCATATTCGCAAGAGTTTGGCGGCTTGAGAAAAGGCCGTCATCCCGCGCTTGACGCGGGATCCTTGGGAAATTCCAGCGCAAGGATGGCGGGTCAAGCCCGCCATGACGGTTACGGGGGGTTAGAGAACTCTTAACGCCCTTGTGGTGAAGTGGAGTGTATTATATGTGCAAGATTCCCCAAAGGCAGGGCATGACCCCGATTTTACGTCATTTAATGCTGTCGACCGCGCTGGGCGCGATGGTGCTGTTGGCCGGGTGCGACCGTCCCAAGGAAAAGCCACCCGCCAGCGATGACTTTGTCGAGGTCGAGCCGATTTATTTGTCGCCCTCGGTGGCGGGGAATTATCTGGCCGGGCGTTTCGCCGTCGGCCGCGACGATTTATCTTCGGCGACGCAATTCTATGAATTCGCCATCGCCAGCGCCAAAGCCGAGGACAAGGAATTTCTGATTGAGCGTGCCTTGCCGACTTCTATCGGCGCGGGCGAATTTGACAAGGCGCTCAAGCTGGCGCGACAGGTCGATCTCGAAAAACCTCTGGCCACCAGCCAGCTGGCCTTGACCGTTTTGCTGGTCGATGCGTTCAAGCGCAATAGCGTGGACGATATCCGAAAATATCTGCCCAATCTGCGTACGGACGGCTTTGGCCGCTTGCTCAAGCCCTTGATGGAAGTCTGGTTGTCGGTCGCCGAGAACAAGACCGCGCAAGCCTTTGACCAACTGGGCGCGCTGACAAAACAATACCCCAGCCTTGGGCCGCTGGCGCAGATGCATACCGCTTTCGTCTATGACGCCGCCGACAATGCCGAGGGCGCCTCGCGTTTTTACGCCAAGTCGCTGGACGCGCATGCCTCGATCCGCGCGGTGTGGCTGGTGGCGCAATTCTACGAACGACAGAAAGACACGGAAAAAGCCATTGCGCTCTATAGCGACCTTGCCGAGAAGATGCAGGGCTCGCCTTTTGCCGGGTTGATTATCCGACGGCTGGAAGAGGGGCGCCTGAACGCCGAAAACCAGATCACCGATCCCAAACACGGCGTCGCCGCGGCGCTGTATGACGTTGCCACGGTGCTGCATCAGGAAAATTCGCTGCGTCTGGCGCTGTTGTATGGTCAGCTGGCGCATATGCTGGTGCCCAAGGATCCGTTTGTGAATATGCTGCTGGGCGATATTATTTCCGCTTCGTCCCTCAGCGATCCGGCGGAGGCCTATTATCGGAATATCGGCGAGAACAGCGATTTCCACGTGCTGGCGCAGATGCGGCTGGCGCAAATCCATGAATCGCGCGGCGACTTGCAAAAGGCGATTGCTTTGCTCGAGGGGCTGGCGGAGGATCCGATCATCGCGCGCAACGCGTTGACCGAGATCGCCGACATCCACCGCCGCGATGAGAATTTCAAGGCGGCGATCCCGTACTACTCCAAGGCTATCGAGACAATCACCGAGCCGGTGGAATCCGACTGGCCGCTTTATTACGCGCGCGGCATTTGTTACGAGCGCGCCAAGGATTGGGACAAGGCCGAGGCCGATCTGCAACAGGCGCTCAAGCTCAGCCCGCAACAGCCCGAAGTTTTGAATTATCTGGCCTATTCCTGGGCCGATAGCGGAAAAAATCTGGATCAGGCGCTGGAGATGCTGCAAAACGCGCTGGCCGGTGCGCCGGACGATCCTTATATCACCGATAGCGTCGGCTGGGCGCTTTATAAGCTGGGGCGTTTTGAGGATGCGGTGCCGTATCTTGAGGCCGCCGTGCAGCAGCTTCCTGCCGATCCGACGATCAACGATCATCTGGGTGATGTTTACTGGCGCGTGGGCCGCAGGCTGGAGGCACGGTTCCAATGGGAACGCGCGCTCAAGAGCGCAACCGAGAAAGAAGCCGAGCTAAAGGACCAGATCCGTATCAAGCTGGCGCACGGCTTGCCAAGCCTTTTGGCGCCGATCGAGCCGAAAAAGAAAAACATCGTCACGGAAAACAGCCGCAAAGCGTCTGATTTGCCTGCGTCCGACTTGTCCAAGGATGAGAATTAATGTCGCTGTGGTCGCGCCGCCTGAAACCGCTGATGCCGGGCCGCGAAGAGCGCGTCTTTCACGATCCGATGGAAGCCGTGGCTTATTTGGAAAAGCTCTACACGCATAACGTGCTTTATTTGCGGCAGGAATTCGACGCTTTCGCGCGCAATCAGGCGATGGACGCGCCGCATATCCGTGCCTGTTATCCGTTTATCCGTATCGAGGTCACCGACCGCCGCCGCGCCGATTCGCCGCTGGCCTATGGCTATGTGTCGCAGCCGGGGATTTACGAGACGACGGTATCGCGTCCCGACATTATGGGGCGTTACTATCTCAAGCAGCTCAGCCTGTTGCAGGCCAATCACAAGGTGCCGTTCACCGTCGGCGTCAGCGAGACGCCGATCCCGATTCATTTCGCGCTTGGCGAGAACCAGCATCTCGAAGGCCTGATTACGCAGGAAAAAATCGACCAGCTTCCGAATGTTTTCGACCTGCCGGATCTCAAGGAAATGGACGACCAGATCGCCAACGGCACGTTTAACTGGCGGGCGCGGGAATCCCGCCCGTTGTCGTTGTTCACCGCGCCGCGCGTGGATATCAGCCTCCAGCGCCTGCGCCATTATACCGGCACCGATCCGGCGCACTTCCAGAATTTCGTGATCTTCACCAACTATGCGTTCTATGTCGAGGAGTTCTCGAAGATGGCGCGCGATTTGATGAGTCCGGCAAAGAACGACGCGGCGCGCGACGAAAGCCTGCAATACGAGGCCTTTATCGAGCCGGGCAATATCGTGACGCAAAATGCCAATTTGCCGTTGCGCGAGTATCCGCCGGGCCATGCGCTAAACCGTCTGCCGCAAATGCCGGCCTATCATTTGACGCGCGCCGACGGCAGCGGCATCACCATGGTCAATATCGGCGTCGGGCCGTCAAACGCGAAGAATATTACGGATCACGTCGCCGTGCTGCGTCCGCATGCGTGGCTGATGCTGGGACATTGCGCGGGCCTGCGCAACAGCCAGGCTTTGGGCGATTACGTGCTGGCGCACGCCTATCTGCGCGAGGATCGCGTCCTCGATGACGATGTGCCGCCGATCGTGCCGATCCCGGCGCTGGCCGAAATTCAGGTCGCCCTCGAACAGGCCGTGGCGCAGGTCACGGGCCTCAAACGCGCGGAAATCAAAAAGATCATGCGTACCGGCACGGTCGCCTCGACCATGGATCGCAACTGGGAGCTGAACGATTACGATATCCCGACGAAGCTGCTCAGCCAGGGGCGGGCCGTGGCGCTGGATATGGAATCGGCGACCATCGCAACAAACGGCTTCCGTTTCCGCGTACCATACGGGACGTTGTTATGCGTATCGGACAAGCCGCTGCACGGCCAGATCAAGCTGCCCGGCATGGCCGACGAGTTTTACCGCCGCCGCGTCGATCAGCATTTACGTATCGGAATCAGGACGATGGAGCTGCTTCGTGAAGTGGGGATGGAAAACCTCCACAGCCGCAAGTTAAGAAGCTTTAACGAAGTCGCCTTTCAGTAAATTTAACAGAATTTACAGCTTTGGCCCTATGATGGACTCTGGTAAAATCTGTCCACAGGGGTCCCGGTGTCCGTATGTCCGACGACATATTGAAAGACAAGCTGAGCGATTTCCTGTCGGTTTCGCCGGACGTGTTCTGGGAAACCGACAGCACGGGACGTTTGACCTATATTTCCATGCAGATCGCGGCGCTGGTGGACACGCCGCCGGAGAAAATCCTCAACACGCCGCTGGCGGAGCTTTTTGACGGCGCCAGCTGCGCCGCGGAATGGCAGAGTTGGGTCAATGCCTGCCTGAAGGGGAAATTGTCGCCGCTTGCGGCCATGCCTGTTGAAGTGGAGGAAGGGCGCCTTGTCTATGTCGCCGCCCACGCGCAGCGCTTTGCGCGCGGCCTGCGCGGTTATATCCGCGACATCACGGAGTCCGTCGAGCATTTCCAAAACGCGCGCGTGATCGAGAACCAGCTGGCCGACACGATTGAGGCCATCCCCTATGGCGTGGCGCTGTTCGACAGGGACGACAAGCTGGTCTTTATCAACAGCAACAACCGCGACGTCTTTCCGAATATGCAGGATTTGATGAAGCCCGGCACGCCTTTCGAGGAATTTGTCCGCCGGATGTTCGAGCTGCGGATGCAGATGGTGCCCGAGGGAACCGAAGAGTATTATATTCAAAAGCGTCTGCGTTTGCACCGCAACGGCTATGGTCGCCGCGAAGTGCGCATGAAGGACGATTTGTGGGTCGAGATCAGCGAACATATCACGCCCGAAGGTAACGTCGTGGTGGCGTGGTCGGATCTGACCGCGCAGAAACGCCGCGAGAATGCGCTGGCATCCTTGCTTAGCGACGAGTCCGGTGACGCCATGAGCGTGCCGCAACGCGCGGCCAAGGCCGTGGCGCTGGCGCTGGGTTGCCGTTTCGGCGGGGTGGCGCGCCGGATCGAGGCGACGGACAAGGCCGAGATGATTGCGCTGTGGAATACGGATCATTTCGCCGGAAATTTCAGCTATCCGTTTCAGGACGCGCCTTGTGCTGAGGTTTACGCGCAGGGCGGCTATGTCTGTCACACCGAAAACGTCAAGGAAAAATTCGCGCCAAGCGGCCTGCCGCAGGGAATGACGCCGACCTGTTACCACGGCTTTGCTTTGCGCGATCAGGAAGGCCGCATCATCGGGCATATTTTTGCCATGGATGACAAGGTTGAACGTGCGCAATCGGCCAATGGCCGCGAGGCGTTCCATTTGATCGCGCATTGGGTCGAGATGGAATTCCGCCGTCAGGCACTGCACGAGAAAATCGTTGAGACGCAAGACCGATTCCGCGATTTCGCCGAGGTCGCCTCGGATTGGTTCTGGGAGATGGACGATCGCTTGAATTTCCGCTTTGTCTCGGAACACGCGCCCAAAGAGGCGCTCGACCAGCTGGCGCGGATGATCCGCACCGCGCATGAGGAAGAAACCGACTGGTCGCAAATGGCTTTGGCGCAGGCGTCGAGCAAGATTGTCGCGCGCCGCGCCTTCCGCGATCTGGCGATTACGCTGAAAAACAACAAGGACGAGGAGCAGATGTTCCTGCTGAGCGGGCGCCCCGTGTCGGACGATGACGGCGCGTTCAACGGCTATCGCGGGACGGGGACGGATATTTCCGACATACTGGCGGCGAACAAGCGCGCCACCCGCGCCGAGAACTGGCTGTGGGACATCATTGAATCCTCGCCCGAGGCCTTTGTGCTGTATGACAAGGAAGATCGCCTGCAATTCTGCAACCGGAAATATAAGGATATCTTTTTCCCGAAACTGGCCGACAGGATCAAGCCGGGCATCAAGTTCGACGAATTGCTGGATATGTTTTTCAGTCAGGGCATCGCTGATCTGCCGCCCGAAAAAATTCCCAAGTGGAAGGAAAACCGTCTGCGCCACCGCGGCCTGGCCGAGGCCTCGCCCTATAACGAGACGCGCGTGTCGGGCAAGACTTATCTGGCGGTCGAACACCGCACCAAAGAAGGCGGCATTGCCACCTTTTATGTCGATATCACCGAAATGCATGAACACGAACAGATTTTGATGCGTGCCAAGGAAGTCGCCGAAAGCGCCAATCGCAGCAAGAGCGAGTTTCTGGCGAATATCAGCCATGAATTGCGCACGCCGCTTAATGCGATCATCGGCTTTTCGGAGCTGATCCGCGACGATCTGGCCGGGCCGCCGAACAGCGCCAAATACAAGGAATACATCAACGACATCCACAATAGCGGGATGCATTTGATGGAATTGATCAACGATATTCTCGACCTGTCCAAGGCCGAGGCCGGAATGATCGAAGGCAATGACCGCCTGACCGACGCCGCCGAGGTGATCGAGGCCTGTCTGAAACTGATGGGGCCGAAGGCCGAGCGCGCCTATGTCAAGCTGATGGTGCATTACCCGGATGACCTGCCGTATTTGTGGATGGATCCGAAGCATCTGCGGCAGATTTTGCTCAATCTGGTTTCCAACGCCGTGAAATTTACGCCCGAGGGCGGCACGGTCGACGTATCCGTCGCCGTGGACGACAAGGGCTTGCATCTGACGGTCAAGGACACCGGCATCGGAATGCGTTCCGAGGATGTGCCCAAGGCGCTGGCGCCTTTCGGCCAGATCGACAGTTCATTGGCGCGTAAATATCAGGGAACGGGTCTGGGCCTGCCGCTCACGAACCGCCTGATGGAGCATTACAAGGGCAGTTTGGACATCGACACCGCGCCGAATAAAGGCACATCGGTGACCATTACCTTTGGCCCCGCCCGCCTGCGCCAGCCGGACGGGAAGTCCGTTACCAAAGCCGCGGCAGAGTGATTTCTAAAACCGGAACCAGTTCATAAAGGGCCGCAGCATGACGGGCGGCATCGGGCGCTCGCGCGGCTCAAGACCCCAGGCGCGGCAAACCTCGTAATAGCAATCATTCGCCACGGCCCAGTAAACGGCGGGCTCTTTCATCTGGATGCGCAGGCGCAAAGAACGCCAGTTGCGGACGTCCTGCGGTGTCGGTTCGGTCGTCAGGCGGATCTGTTCCAAAAGCGTTTGGTATTCCGAGCGCAGCACATCATGCTCGCGGGCGCGCGCCGTGACGTTCCAGACCAAAGTCCCCGCCGCAAGGCCGATAATCCCGAGGCCCATCCAGAGTTTCTCGGACAGGCCGAACATAAATCCCGCCGCGCCCATCACGATCACGCCCAGCATCATCAGGCGGAAAGCCGTGTCGAAATGCTGTTTCCGGCGGTTGTGATAGCGCACCGAAACCTCGGTGGCAAAGGCCAGCTTGTCGTAGGAATCGAGGCTGCTTTCGTCGTTGGCGGGCTGGGGGATGACGACATGCGGCGCGTGCTCGTTCTGGGGGATCTCGTCATTGGGCTGGGAATGCGCCGACCAGCTCGTGCCGCCGAAAGCCTGATGATAGCCGAAGCGGGCGCCGTCGCCGAAACCCTGCGGGCTCGGCACAAGCGGCTGACGGATATCGTTTGCCGGTGACGGCATTTTTCTTTCCCCCTTTGAAAAGGAGCGAATATAAACGCATATTCGCCGGAATCGGTCAAGACTCTTTCAAAAGAGGGATTTGATATACTTTTACTTGACAAAATCCGCGCTATACTGGCGGCGATTCAGGCGTCCTAAAAGACCCCGTAGCTCAACCGGATAGAGCAACTGCCTTCTAAGCAGTAGGTTGCAGGTTCGACTCCTGCCGGGGTCGCCATTTTTTGCTATTGATCGGAAAGTTTTGCGGCTGTCAACACAAAAGGTGTGGCGTTTGCGCTGTTTATCTCCGACAGGTCAAGCCATACACAGCCGTGGCTGTCTTGTCCGTCCGAGTCAGTTTTCGGCGTTCCGGAAATTTCAACGCGGTAGATGATGCCCAAGTGCCGCAGCAAGGCGTCTTCCCCATCTTTATGATAGGAGTACCGCGTGCTGAAGCCGCCTAGTTGCGTGTAATTCAAAGCATTACAGCCGGTTTCTTCAAGAAGTTCACGTTCCAGCGTTTCTTCAATAAGTTCGGTTTCTTCGGGGCTTCCCCCTGGAAGGTCATATAGCCCCGTATAGGGACCTCGCGCCTTTTTTATAAGGAGAATCTTCTTGTTACTGTCGTCGAGAATTAAGGCGTAAACGCCAAAGTGGGAGTGTTTGAACAATTTTAATCCGCCGCTTTGGAGAGCGCCGCACCCGTCTGGCGCAGGTCTTCGCCGAAACCGGCCACGGTGTTGCAGGCCGAAACGGACAGGGCCAGCAAGGCAAAGGCAAGAACGACGAACAGGGCGCGCATCAATTTTTCTCCGACAGGGATTTCAATTCGAACACTATATCCAAAGCCTCGCGCGGTGACAAGCTATCCGGCTGAATCGTTTTGATTTTCTGTAATGCCGGATGCGGTGCGGCGGTCTCTGCGGGCAGATCGGCGATCTTGCCGCTCAGGTCGTGTCCGATGGCATGGGATTCCAGCTCTTTCAAAATTGCCTGCGCGCGCGCCAAAAGCGGCGCGGGCATCCCCGCGAGGCGCGCCACGTGAATGCCATAGGAACGGTTCGCCGTGCCCTTGGCCACTTCGTGCAGGAAAACGATCTCGCCCTGCCATTCCTTGACCGCCAGCGTGAAGCACGCCAGATGCGCCAGCGTTTCCTCGAGCGCGGTCAGCTCGTGATAATGCGTAGCGAACAGCCCGCGGCATTTGTTCTTGTCGTGCAATTGCTCAAGTGTCGCCCAAGCCAAAGACAGGCCGTCAAACGTCGCCGTGCCGCGCCCGATTTCATCCAGAATGACCAGCGATTTTTCCGTCGCCTGATGGACGATGGCGGCGGTTTCGACCATTTCCACCATAAAAGTGGATTTGCCCTGCGCCAGATCATCCGCTGCGCCGACGCGGCTGAACAGGCGATCCACCACACCAATCGTGGCACTTTGCGCGGGAACGAACGCGCCGATCTGGGCCAGAAAAACGATCAACGCGTTCTGACGCAGAAACGTTGATTTTCCGGCCATGTTCGGGCCGGTCAAAAGCCACAGGCGCTGCGCGTCGGACAAGGTGCAGTCATTGGCGATAAAGCCGTTGGCTTTTTTGTTTTTCAGCGCGGCTTCGACGACCGGGTGGCGGCCTTTTTCAATCGAGAATTCCAGAGAATTTTCCACCGTCGGGCAGGTGTAATTTTCCGTCGCGGCCAGTTCGGCCCACGCGCAGGCGACATCCAAGCACGCCAGCCCTTCGGCGATGCGGCGGATGGTGGCGGTCTGTTCGGTGATGCGTTTGGTGAAATCGTCGAAAATTTGCGTTTCAATCGCCAAGGCGCGCGCGCCGGCCTCGGAGATTTTCTTGTCCAGATCAGCCAGTTCCACGGTGGTGAAACGCGCCGAGGTCGCCAGCGTCTGGCGGTGGATAAAGAGGCGGCTTTCCGGGCCTTTTTCGCGGTCGGGCGTGTTGAAGGCTTTGTCTGCGAAGGTCGGCGTCACCTCGATGAAATAGCCGAGGATCATATTGTGCTTGATCTTCAGCGTCGGGATGCCGCTTTCCTTGGAATAGCGCGCCTGAAGCTGCGCGATCACGGTTTTGCTGTCGCGTTGCAGGTTTTGCAGCTCGTCCAGCGGCGCAGAAAATTGCGGGGCGATGAAACCGCCGTCGCGCGCCAGCAGGGGCAATTCCTCTTTGAGCGCGCGGTCAAGCTCGGCGACGATCTCCTGAAGCGCGGCGGGCTGCTCCAGATTTTCGGCAACGGCATTGAGCAGCGCGGGCTGGTTTTTTTGTTGCAATTGCGGGATGATCGCCGTCGCCTGATGCAGCCCGTCGCGCAAAGCGGCCAGATCGCGCGGCCCGCCGCGTCCCAGCGCAATGCGGGTGAGGGCGCGTTCGATATCGGGGCAGGATTTAAGCGTCTTGCGGATATTCTGGCGCAGCAAGGTGTTCTCGACGAACCATGCCACATTGTCGAGCCGCGCATTAATCGCCGCGACATCCGCCAAAGGGGCGGCGAAATGCCGCGCCAGCAAGCGCGATCCGGCATTGGTGACCGTGCGATCCACCGTATCGAAAAGAGAACCTTGGCGCGTGCCGTGCAGCGTCTGGGTCAGCTCGAGATTGCGGCGCGTCGCCGCGTCGATCAGAATCAAATCCGTTGCCTCGTGGATTTTCGGCGGTTGCAGATGCAAATTGTCGTTCTTTTGCGTCAGCGCGATATACTCGATCAGCGCGCCGAGCGCGGACAAATCGTTGGCGTTGAACGCGCCGAAGCTTTCGAGGCTTTGCACGCGGAAAAGTTGCTTGATGCGGTGCGCGCCGTTTTCGCTCTGGAAACGGGCGGTGGGCTGTTCGGTCACCGTCAGGCCGGAAAAGGTCTTTGACAGTTCCCCCGCGACCAGAATTTCCTTGGGCGCAAGCAGGGCAACGGCGTTGGCGGCGTCGGTGACGCGTTGCACGCACAGCTCGCCCGTCGTCAGATCGGCCCAAGCCAGGCTGAAATTTCCCGTCTTGCCGAAGATGGCGGCAAGATAGTTGTTTTCGCGTGCATCCAACAGCGTGTCTTCGGTCACCGTGCCGGGGGTGACGATGCGGATGACCTCGCGCTTGACCAATGCTTTGTAGCCGCCGCGTTTTTTCGCCTCTTCGGGCGTTTCGACCTGTTCGCAGATGGCGACGCGATGTCCCGCGCGGATCAGCTTGCCCATATATTGTTCATAGGCGTGGAACGGTACGCCGCACATGGGGATGTCGGTGCCGTCCGTTTTGCCGCGCTTGGTCAGCGCGATGTCGAGAATTTTGGATGCCGTCACCGCGTCGTCGAAAAACAGTTCGTAAAAGTCGCCCATGCGGTAAAAAACCAGACAATCGGGATTCTGGTTTTTGACCTCCATATATTGCTGCATCATCGGCGTCAGCGTCTTGGCTTCGGCTTCTTCGGCAATCAGGGCGAGTTGCTGTTGCAAGATTATGCGGCCTTTGTTCCCGTTGAGCCGAAACCGCCCGCACCGCGCGCCGTGTCATTCAGCTCCGTGACGACATCGAATTGCGCGGTTTCATATTTGGCAATGACCATCTGCGCGATACGCATTCCACGCTCGACGGTGAAAGGCTCTGCCCCCAGATTGACCATGAGGACGGCGATTTCGCCGCGGTAATCGGCGTCGATCGTGCCGGGCGCGTTGATCATGGTGATGCCGTTCTTGATCGCCAGACCCGAGCGCGGGCGCACCTGCGCCTCGTAACCGGGCGGCAAGGCGATGCAAATGCCCGTCGGGATGGCTTTGCGCTCCATCGGTTGCAGCGTGACGGGTGCGTCGATGGCCGCCATCAAATCCATGCCCGCCGATTGCTCGGTGGCATATTTCGGCAGGTCGAGGCCTTCGTAAGAGGGAAGTTTTTTGACTTGGATGGTAACGGTCACAGTTTAACTCCGGTGTGAATGGCGGCGATACCGCCCGAAAGGTTGGTGAAGGAACATTTCTTGAATCCGGCCTCGGCAAGGCGGATTTTCAATTCCTGCTGATGCGGGAACTGGCGGATGGATTCCACAAGATATTGATAGCTTTCGCGGTCATTGGCGACGAATTGTCCGATGCGCGGAATGACATGAAATGAAAACGCATCGTAGATTTTTTCAAGCGGCTCATAGGCGGGCTTGGAAAACTCAAGGCAAAAGAAACGCCCGCCGGGGCGCAAGACGCGATAGGCTTCGTGCAAAGCCTCGTCGATATGCGTGACATTGCGCAGGGCGAACGCAATCGTATAAATATCAAAGGAATTATCGGCGAAAGGTAATTTTTCCGCATTCGCCGTTTTCCATTTCAGTTTTCCGGTCAAGCCGCGGTCGCTGGCGCGCGCTTGTCCGACTTTGAGCATATCGGGGTTGATGTCCGAGACGGTGATATCCGCGCCTTTGGACGCGTCATGCATTAAAAAGGAAATATCGCCCGTGCCGCCGCCGACATCCAAAATTGTGTGATGCGCCATCGGGCGGATGCGGCGCACGAAGCTGCGCTTCCACAGGCGATGCACGCCGCCCGACATGAAGTCGTTCATCAAATCGTATTTGCCGGCCACGCGCGAAAACACGTCGCCGACGCGTTTCGTCTTTTCGGCGGCCGAGACGTTTTCGAATCCGAAGCGGTGGGTTTTCATGCCGCGACTTTAGCATATTGAGGGGAGGCAAGAAACCCCTCAATCTCGGCACAAGAGTTTGATAATGTTGTTTTTTCTATGGCTACGCCTTTGGGAAAGGCACTATAAAGGCGGCTGGGCAGCGCCGATTCCAGCAGCACGAAAACGCCGTGATCGTTTTCCGTTCGCACCAGACGGCCAAAAGACTGGCGCAGGCGCATGGCCGTCAGGAAGTAATCATACTCCTTGCCGAAATAGGCGCGGCGCGCCTTGTGCAAAATATCCGCGCGCGGCCATGGGATGCGGTCGTAGACCAAAAGGCGCAAGGCGCGGCCCGGCACATCCACGCCGTCGCGCAACGCATCCGTGCCGAGAATGCAGGAATTTTCCTCGGCGCGGAAAATATCGACCAGCGTCGCGGTGTTGAGCCCGTCGACGTGCTGGGCGTAAAGCGGCAGTCCGTCGATGGATTTCTTGATATGCGGATAGGCCGCTTGCAGGCGTTTGATCGCCGTGAACAACCCCATGCCACCGCCTTTGGCCGCCTTGAAGAGTTGCGCATAGGCGTTGGCGATCTCGGCGGGCTTGTTTTTATCGACATCCGAGATCAGGAAAATTTTCGTCTGTTTCGCGTAATCGAAAGGCGAGGGGATCTGCACGCGCAAGGCGGCGTTGTTCTGTTCGCGCAAATAGCGCCCGCCGAGGCGGTTCTCGGCCATGGCCCAAGAGTGTTCGTTGTCGGCGCGATTGGGTTTCAGCGTCGCCGAGGTCACAACCACGCCATGCGCCTGCGCGTTCATCAAATTGGTGAATTGCTGCATCGGGTCGCGAAAATGGCGATAGGCGCCGATATTCACCGCGCGCCCGTCGATGCGCGTGATCTCGAGCCAGTCGATGAATTCCTCGGGGGTCTGCGTCGACAAATTGCCCAGTAAATCGCGCCACGCCCTGAGCGGGTCAAGGCAGCGCGCTTGCAGGCTTTTCAGCAGCGTGCCGATGCCGCGCAGGGTTTGCGCGTCTTTGGTTTCGTCTTGCAGCGCTTTCAGATCGTCGGCGAGGCGGTCGAGCCGTGAAATCAAATGCGTGATGTCGTCGGCCAAGGCGTTTGCTTTTTCCAGCAGCGCATCGGTGGCGGGTTGCGGTGTGGTTTCGAGGCTGTAGGGGCTGTTCGGCGCGTCGCTGCGCGACATGACTTGAACGCGCACGGCAGCAAGGAATTCCTCGGTCGCGTTTTTTGGCATTTCCTTGGCGATGCGATCGAGCCAGCCGCTTTCGGGCAGGAAATGCGTCGCCTCGCGGATGGCGGCGACGTGTTCCAATAACGGATGGCTGTCGCCGACAATTAAATTGAGACGGCGCGATAATCCGCGGCGCCGCGATTTTTTGCCGCGCTCTTCGCCGTTGAGCCAGCGCTTCAGCTCGGCGGTTTCCGAACCGCACAAGGCGACGGAAAACGCGCTGTCTGCCGCCTCGAACAGATGATGCCCCTCGTCGAACACGAAGCGCGTGGGCAGGGCTTTGCGCCCGTCATCATTGTCCTCGGCGTCGAAAGGCTGTAACAGCGTCAGCGCGTGGTTGGCGACGATCACTGTCGCGTCGCGGCTTTGGCGTATGCCGCGCTCGATAAAACAGCGCTGATAATGCGGACAGGCCTGATGGATGCATTCGCCGCGGCGGTCGGCCATTTGCATGGTGGTTTTATTTCCGGCCAGCGTCGGCAGCCATCCGGGCAGATCGCCGCCCGTCAGATCGCCGTCGCGTGTGGCCATCGTCCAGCGCAACATCAATCCCATACCGATGCGGGATTGATAATCGCCCGTCAAAAAAACCTCGGCGCTTTCGTCCAGATTCAAAAGGCATAGATAATTTTCGCGGCCCTTGCGCACGACGGCCTGCGGCTTGTCCGATTTTGGAAAGATGCGGTCAAGATCGTGTTGCAGCTGGTTTTGCAAATGGCGCGTAAAGGTGCTGATCCACACCGTGCCTTCATTCTTTGTTGCCCACGCCAAGGACGGCGCCAGATACCCCAGCGTTTTACCCACACCCGTTCCGGCCTCGGCGACGATCCAATGCGGTTTCTGCGGCGCTGACGGCGGCTGGAACGCCGCCGTCAGCGCGCCGGAATAATCGGCTTGCTCGGGGCGCGGCTCGGCGGTTTTGACGACGGATTCAACCAGACGATTGAGCTGCGTGCGCGATTCCGTCGGCGTAACGGGGTTTTGTGCGGGCGCGCCGCGCGGCGGCGTTTCTTCCCATTCCGGCAATTTGCGCCAGACGGAAAGCGTTTCCTTGGCGTATGGGGCTGTCGGCGTTTCCAGCGGTTTGCCCAGCGCCGCCAAGACAAACGGGCTCCAGCGCCAGATCGGCGCGGTCGCTGCCATGGCCTGCGCGATGGACACCATGCGGTCGCGTTCTTCTTGCGATTTTTCTTGCGTTTCCGTCAGAAGTTTTTCGATGCAGGAGACAAGATTGAACGCCTGTTGCGCCGGATCGGCGGTTTCGGTAATGCCCAAAGCGCGCGCGAGGCCGTTCGGGGTCGGCACACAAAACTGCGCGGGCCTGACGAATGCAAATAATTCCAGAACATCAAAAGCCGCGAATTTCTCGACGCCCGAACGCTCGGCGATAAACGGCGCGTGACACGCAATGACCGGGTCTTTGAGAAGCGCGGCAGCGTCTTTTTTGTTGCGCGCCTCGCGAATATCGCCGTCCGGCGAAATCCAGTGCAAAATCTCGCCCGCGTGGATGACCACGGGAATATTGGGGAGGGCGATGGTCAATTTAACTAAACCGTCATTCCCGCGAAAGCGGGAATCCAGTTGAGCCCGCCGATCTCGTGCCGCTGGATCCCCGCCTGCGCGGGGATGACAAGAAAAGGTTGGGTCGTGGGAGAGGGCATGAATATTCGCTCGGGGATGCGACTAAGTTAAGATTGTTTTTTCTTCATCCTATCGACCACGGTCATCCATCCCGCCAGAAAAACAAAAGCGGCGACGAAGGCGGCTGGATGCGGGAAGCTCAGCAATAACGGCATGATAAAAAACAAAGCCGCGAGGAAATAGGCCAGCTTGCCCCAGTCTTTTGATAAAATCTTGTTCATGTCTTTCTCCTTTTTTTCTAATCCTGTTTCGGGCGCATTGTCGGGAAGGCGATCACGTCGCGGATGCTGTGGCTGTTGGTCAGCAGCATGACCATGCGGTCGATCCCGATCCCGAGACCTCCCGTCGGCGGCATGCCGAATTCCAGCGCGCGGACGAAATCCTCGTCCATGGGCGGGGCTTCTTCGTTGCCAGCCTCGCGGTTTTTGACCTGCTCGAGGAAGCGCTGATACTGGTCGATCGGGTCGTTCAATTCCGAGAAACCGTTGCCGATTTCCCATGAATTGCAGAAGCTCTCGAAGCGCTCCGTCAAACGCGGCTCGTTCGGGTCGCCTTTGGCCAAGGGCGAAGTATCTTTCGGGTGGCCCGTGACGTGGATCGGCTGGAGGATGGTGGGTTCGACCTTTTCGCCGAAGAACAGCTCCACCACTTCGCCCCAGCGCATGAATTTCTCGACGGGGAGCTTGTGTTCTTTGGCGATCTTGCGCGCTTCCTCGTCGGTTTTCACCGCCATCATGTCGACGCCGCAGACCTCTTTGACCAGATCGACCATGCGCTTGCGCGGCCAAGGCGGCGTAAAGTCCAGCTCATGCTCGCCGAATTTCGCCTTCATGCTGCCATTGGCGGCGAGGCAGGCCTGGGAGATGATTTCCTCGGTGATATCCATCATGTCGTGGAAATCCGCATAGGCGATATAGAGTTCCATCATGGTGAATTCGGGATTGTGTTTGATCGACACGCCCTCGTTGCGGAAGTTGCGATTGATCTCGTAGACGCCCGCCGCCATGCCGCCGACAATCAGGCGCTTCAAATATAGTTCCGGCGCGATACGCAGAAAAAGCGGCATATCGAGGGCGTTGTGGTGCGTCTTGAACGGTTTGGCAATCGCGCCCGACGGAATGACGTGCAGGATCGGCGTTTCGACCTCGAGCAAGCCCTTGCCGTCCAGCAGCGTGCGGATCGCAGTGATGATGCGCGAACGCTTGCGGAAGGTGTCGCGCACCTCTTCATTGGCGATCAGATCGGCATAGCGCTGGCGGTAGCGTTGTTCGATATCTGTGAGGCCGTGATATTTTTCCGGCATGGGCTGGAGCGATTTGGCCAGCAGCGTGACCTGTTTCGCGTTGATCGTCAGCTCGCTGCGCGGCGTGCGGCGAATAATTCCCGTCACGCCGATAATATCGCCCAGATCGAGATGCGCGATATCTTCCAATGCTTGCGCGTCCAGATCCTGTTTATGGCAGAAGACCTGAATTTTTCCGGTGACATCCTCGAGGTCGATGAACATCCCCGAATTGCGATAGGCCGTGATGCGCCCCGCGACGGTGACAGAATCTTCGGTATGCGCGCCGTC
>CBFGSX010000003.1:0-32824 GCA_965651535.1 uncultured Alphaproteobacteria bacterium
GATCGTTCCGATGTTGACGTGTGGCTTGTTCCGTACAAATGTTCCGCGTGCCATATTCTTAACTCCTCAAATTCTAAATGACTGGGGGATGATAAAATTCCGATGACGGCCCCAAACCCGTCTCCAATCAGATGGGCCCTTATTTAGGGCAAATACCCTTGCGGCGCAAGGGGGTAATTACAAAGCGAAAACCAGGGAAAATTGGAGCGGGTGAAGGGAATCGAACCCTCATAGCCAGCTTGGAAGGCTGGTGCTTTACCACTAAGCTACACCCGCTTACGCCGAGGCTCCGGCGAGCAAGCCCGCCAGCCGTAACGTGACTGCACGCTGTATAGCAAGGTTTTCAGGCATCCGCAAAACAAAAAAGCCCGTATTGGCGGCCCCCGAGCCGCCATCCTTGCGCTGAAATCACCCGAGGATGCCGGATCACGTCCGGCATGACGATCATTTCTCAAGCCGCAAAGGGCGATTCCGACAAAGTCAGGCTTGCGCCGGTCTTTTTATCGGCCTTGAGACGGGCGCGACAGCCCTGCGGGAAAATGTAATTGGGATGCAAATGCCCGAAGGACGCGCCCATGACCACCGGCCCCTTCATCTCCGCGGTATGACGGCGAATGACATCGGCGACATCATAGACGAAAGCGCCCGCGCGGCCCGGCGTATCCTTGATATCGGTCATGCCGCCGACGACCAGCCCCGCCAGATTTTTGAAGATCCCGCGCAAGCGCCATGCGCCCAGCTGCGTATCCAGCTTGGCGATTTCCTCGCCGATTTCCTCGATCATCAAAATGGTTTTGTCGAAGGGCGGATGATAACGATTGCCCGCCGCCAGCAACGCATCGACCAGTTGCAGACAACCGCCCCACATGACGGCTTCGGCTTCGCCGTTTTGAATCGTCGTCGGCGCAACGTCCCTGAACAGATCTCCGGACGCATTCCCGGCCAGAAAATCCAGCGCCGCGTCGAACGTCTTGACCTCGTTCGGCTCGTTTTGCTCGCGCAGGCCGTTGGCCGTCGGCCCGTAAAACGTCACCAGCCCCGTGCGCTCAAGCATGGCGCTTTGTAAATTGGTGATATCGCTGTAGCCGATGAAAATTTTCGGATTGTTTCGGATCAGATCGTAATCGATCTTGTCCAGCATATGAAGCGCGCCGTAACCGCCGCGCAGGCACCATACCGCGTTGATATTTTTATCCGCAAAAACCTCGTGCAGCGCTTTGACTTTTTCTTCCGCCGTTCCGGCGAATACATTGTCGCGCAAGCCGCATTGCGGATGCGCGAAAGCCTTGTAACCCAATTTTTCCAAGGCGGCGACGGCACCGGTAGCCGCTTCCGGCTCGCACCACGAGCTGGGAGCGATCAGCGCGACCGTATCGCCCTGTTTCAGCTTTTTCGGTTTGATCAGATCGCGCGCCATATGATTTTCGTGCCTCCCTTGGGACGTTTGAACAGGCGCGAGGCGGAGCCAGAGCGCAAGGAAATCTCGACGAAGCGCTTGCCCGACCAGCCGCTCGACCCCGCCGACAGCACCAGCCCGCCATCGGGCACGGCGAAAATGCCATCCGCGACGTGCGCCTCGTGCGTGTGGCCGTCAATCTCGATGACGACGTTTTCTCCCTTGAGCGGCGCGATGGTCTGAGCGTCGATCGACGTCTTGATATTGCCGTAGCCGTCCGTATAGCACACGACGCTTTCGGGAATGTCGGGAATGTCGGACGCGTCGATGACATCGCCCAGCTGCGAGAAATCGCCATGCGCGATCAAGCCGAACGCCTCGGGGAAAACGTCGCGCGAACGGAATTGCGAACCTTCGGCGGAGCATTTGATGACGCGCATTTCCGCCGCATATTCTTTGACGAAGGACAGCGAATAACCGCTATTGACCGCGACGATCTGCACGCCGTCATGCAACCGCACATAAGCCAGACCCTCGCCCGCATTGTTGACGCGCGGACGCGGATCGTCCTTGCGCGGCGCGGTGTTGACGTAGAAGAACTGGCGCGCGCCCATCTTGTGATTATTCGCCAGCTGCGCCAGATAAAACCCGGTCGCCACCGTGTCGAAAGCCGGAACGGGCGACAATTCCATATGCGCGATCTTGTCGCGCAGCGCATAGCGCAAGGCCTGGCGCACCTCGGCAAAGGCCATATCGCCCACGGGGCCGTAATCGGCGATGATCTGGACGAAAATGGAATGGCTGTCGGGCATGGAAATTCCTTGAATTTGACTGGGGCCCTTGGACTTGATCCGAGGGCCTATCTTGAACCCGTGGACACTCGGGTCAAAGCCCGAGTGACCCAGACAGATGGCGTTTCTAGCATGGCGACAGGCTTCCCGCCAAGGATTCTTTGCGGTAGAATGACCTTTATGAACATCCAAAACCCCGTCTTGATCACCGGCGGCTGCGGCTATATCGGCAGCCACATCGTCTATGACCTGATCGACCGGCATATTCCGGTCGTGGTCGTCGACAATCTCAGCAACTCCGCGCGCGACGCCATCCCGAGCGCGGCGCATTTCCATCAGGCGGACATTCTCGACAAGCACGCGCTGGAGAAAATCTTCGCCCAAACCGAGCCGCGCGCCGTGATTCACCTGGCCGCGCTGCTCAGCACCGAAGAAAGCGTCGAAAAGCCCGCCGAATATTACCGCGTCAACGTCACCGGCACGCAAAACGTGATCGACGCGTGTTTGAAATACGACGTGCCGAAACTTATTTTTTCGTCCACCGCCGCCGTCTATGCCGCCAATCCCAAACCGCTGACCGAGGACAGCCCGCTGGGGCCGGTTTCGCCTTATGGTCACAGCAAATTAATGGCCGAGCAAATGCTGCGCGACATCACCGCCGCGACCGAGCTGCACGCCGTCATCTTGCGCTATTTCAACGTCGCCGGAGCCGACGCCCAGATGCGCACGGGCCAAGGCGGTAACAAAACGACGCATCTGATCGCCCGCGCCTGCGAGGCGGCGGCCAACGATATCGACGCGCTGGAAATTTACGGCGATGATTATGCCACGCCCGACGGCACCTGCATCCGCGACTATATCCATGTCGGCGACATCGCCACGGCGCATCGCATCGCGCTGCAAAAGAATTTCAAGGAAAAATGCGCCGTGTTCAATTGCGGCTACGGCCACGGCTATAGCGTGCGCGAGATTATCGACACCTTCAAGAAAATCACCAAGATCGACTTTCCGGTGAAAATCTCGCCGCGCCGCGCGGGCGACCTGACCCAGCTTGTGGCGGATTCAACGGCCCTGCGCGAGGCCGCCAACTGGCAGCCCGAGCATGACGACATCGGCACCGTCATTCAAACGGCGTGGGGCTGGTATCAGCGCGAACGGTTGAAAAAATAAGTCACCTGCGCGCCGCCGATAATCAGCAACGCGCCGCCGACCACCATCATATCCGGCACTTCGCCGAACAGCATCCAACCGCATAGGGTGGCCCAAAAGAACCCCATAAAGGAATACGGACCCATGATCCCAGCGCCCAAATAGCGGAAGGCCTCGGTCATGCACATCTGAGCGGCGCTGCCGAACAAGCCCGCCCCGACCAGCAACGCGATCTCGCGCGGGCCGATCTCGACGCGCACGCCGAAGAAAATCCAGGCCAATGCGCTGGCCAATCCCGCCAGAACGAAAAACCACAGCACGATCGTCAGATTGCTGTCCTGGCGCGACAGGCGACGCACCACCAGATCGCTTGCCGCCGCCGACAAGGCCACCCCCATGATAACCAGCATCGGCCACATAATATTGCCGCCATGCGGCTGCGCGATCACGGCAACGCCGATAAATCCCAGCATACAGGCAAAGACCTGCTGCGCATTGACTTTTTCTTTGAGGATTGGGATAGACAACAACAACAGAAAAAACGGGTAGGTCTGACCCAGCGCGTTGACGTCGCTCATCGGCAGAAGATACAGCGCATAGAACGACCCGGTCACCGCCGCCAATCCCATCGCCGCCCGCCAAACCTGCCCTTTGAAATCATGCGTCCGGAGCACATTAAAATATCCGCCCGCACGATGCACTAATGGATAGAACGCAATCACACCGACCCAAAAGCGAAAGGCCAGCTTGATCGTGATGGGAAAATCCGGCCCCAGCGCCTTGACGCAGCTGTTCATCAGGGCGAACAGGAAAAACGTCGCCATGGCGTGGACGTGGGGGGACAGGCCGAACATACGGGAAAATCTCCGCCCCTATCGTAAAACCCCCTCGTCAAAAATCCCTTAATCCTTTAAGATTGAGAAAACTAACGCCGTCATCCCGGCGAAAGCCGGGATCCTTGCGCGGAAGAACGATCTCTTCGCCCGAGGATGGTGGGTCAAGCCCGCCATGACGATTTTCCGGAGTTGACCATGCGCCGCATTCTGCTTTCCGTTTTCTGGGTCGCCGTTTTCGTGACCTTTGCCCATTTCGCCTTCGCCGAGGAAGCTGCCAAGGAAGGTTCCAAATTCGCCGACGACGTCCGGCGCGCGCGCGAGATCGTGCTGGGGAATGCGGGCGACAACCCGCTGGGCCGGGGCTTTATGGTTGCCGTGTTCGAGCCTGTCTTTCTGGCCAGCATGTTCTGTCTGGGGCTTTGGGCCGGACAAATGTCCGAGCGCATCACGGCGATCTGGGCGCTGCCGCTTTTCGTGTTCGGCGCAACGCTGGTCGGTGCCTTTATCACCGCTTATCACGGCGAGTGGAAGCCGCAATTCGACGCCGAAGGCAATGAGATCCTCGCCCAGCTGGGCAATACCGCCGCCGTCACCGTGGTGGTCGGGCTGTTGGCCGGAACGGCGGTCGGCATGAATTTGATCGTCGCGCCTTTTGTCGCCATTGCCGCCGCCATCGCCGCCGGGCTGGCCTTGGGCTTCAGCCAGACGGCCGAGCTGGGCGAGCATAAAAACGCGCTTTTTCCCTTTTGGGCCGGATACGGCCTGACCGGACTTTTGGTGAATATCTTCGGCATCGGCTTCGAGACCTTCCTGCAATCGATCAAACTGGCTTTCATAACGCGCTGGGTCGGCTTCGCCACGCTGGCGATGAGCTTTATGTTTGTCTCGAAAGTGTTCTGAATCAAGCACTAGCGACCAAAGCGAATCTTAAGCATTCGGGTATAGTCTGGGAGATGTCCAACCCAGAAGATTTTATGTCCGTCTTATGCCGTCCTTTCCCGTTCCCGACGACCTCGATCCACGTTTAACGCCCGCACGCGGCGATCTGGCCGCGTCATGGCTCAGGGACAAAATTCAGGCCGAAAAATTCGTCGAGCCGATGCGTCAGATCATTGCCTCGCCGGTGGCGACTTTGTACCGGTCGCCCGATCAGGATCAGGCGATCGAGACGCAGCTCCTCTACGGCGAGCCGGTGGACGTTCTTGAAAACAAAAAAGGCTGGGCCTGGGTGCAGTCGACCCGCGACTTCTATGTCGGCTATTTGCGCGCCGAGCATCTGGGCGCGGAAAAAGGCGACACCAGCCCGACCCATCGTGTCGTCAATGTCGGCACCTTTGTCTATGGCGGCCCGGATTACAAGGCCACGCCGCGCCACTCGCTGAGTTTCGGCAGCCTGCTGCGGATCGTCGGGGAAAAAGACGGCTTCGCCGAGCTGGCCGCCGGCGGTTTCGTCCCGTTCCAGCACGTGGCCCCGATCGACTTCCACGCCGAAGACCCGGTCGCCGAAGCTTTTCGTTTTTTGGGCGTTCCGTATTTGTGGGGCGGGCGCAGCCATCTGGGTATTGATTGCTCCGCCTTGGTGCAACTGGTGTTACAGGCCTGCAATTACCCCTGTCCGCGCGACAGCGATTTACAGGAAAAATTCCTCGGCAAGCCGATCGACCGCGAAGATGTGCGCAGCGGCGACCTCGCCTTTTTCCGGGGCCATGTCGGGCTGATGGTCGATGACACCACGATGATCCACGCCAATGATCGCGCCATGGCCGTCAGCATCGACGATCTGGACGAATATATCCACTGGCGCACCTCAAATGGCAAAACGCCGATCAAAATGTTCAAGCGCATCGGCTAGAATCTTATCGCATACGCAACAAAAATAGGGGTGGGTTTTTATTTACGCCACGCGCGCCGATATGTTAGGCTCGGCTTCTATGACAAAGGGAAGCCTGACAGGCGCATTACGGACAAAGTTTCTGACGGGGATTTTCTGCCTCTCCGCCCTTGGCGCCCTCGGGCAAAGCACACCAAACAGGCCAAACGAAAGACTCCGTGAACTGAAAAACACGGAGTTTTTGATTCTACTCAAAAGCTATCATACAAATAACGAATTCCAGTTCAACGAATTCAACTTTCCCAGCCTGATCGTCAAACAGCATCTGACGCCGAATGTCTCAACGATTGCCGGCGGTTACCGCAACAGCAACTACACCTTCAGCCCCATGGCCGCCGGCATGGTGGAAACGAACCCGATCAACCTGATGCCCAACGGAAATATGCAGCTGCGTTTCGGCCTGACGGTAGGCGGCGCTTTGTATAACACGGAATTCCGCCGCGACACGGTGTATCAAAGTGCGCAATACACGCTTGCGCCGGGGGATGACGCGCCGCAGAACAAAAGGAAACGCGGCAAGAGTTTCATTTATTACACCGAGGAGCGCTATGACCCGTCCTGCGCCTGCACCCGGACGGATGTCACCGAGATCACCCGCACCGTAATTCCGCGCGGCACAGGTAAAAAAGCGCCGCGTTTTGCCCTTTTTCCAACCGTCACGCTGGATGTGTTTCGCGGGAACGGGTTGTTTATGATTGGAACCTATGCGCCCGGCCTCGGCCAGGGCGATACATGGGGCGGAATCATGGCCACGGGCGTGCGCCTGAGACCCTATGACTGGGCCAATCAGCCCCGCTAAACGTCCAGATTGCTGACCTGAAGCGCGTTTTGCTGGATGAAGTCGCGTCTCGGCTCGACTACATCGCCCATCAGCATCGAGAAAATCTCGTCGGCCTGCGCCGCGTTTTCGATATCGACGCGCACCAAGGATCTCTTGGCACGATCCAGCGTCGTTTCCCACAACTGGTCGGGGTTCATTTCACCCAAACCCTTATAACGCTGGATGCCGATGCCCTTGCGGCCCAACGCCATCACGCCCTGATACAACCCGACCGGGCCGGTAATGGTTTGCGTGTCACCGGCGGCGGTCGTCAGCGTTCCCGGCGTGTCGAAATGCCTCTTGAGCCATTCGGCCTGTGCCTGAAGCGCCCGGGCTTCGGGCAAGGCCAGAATATCGGCGTGCAGGCCGCGACGCTCGACAAGGCCTTCGACGTTGCGCGTCAACAAAATATGGCCTTTAGTATGCGGCTCGCCCTGCCAGTCCTCGCCCGTCGTCACCTTGAGGCGTTCGGCCAGCTTTGTCGCGCGCGCCGCATGATCCAGCCCGCCATCGAATAAATCGGCAATAGCCGATTGCTCGATCACCAGACGGTCATTGACCGTGCGGTTGAGCGCGTCGATCTGTTTGGTCACCGTGCCGGCCTGTTTCACCAGCGCGGCCAGAGCCTCACCCGAAACTTCTACACCGTCTCCCGATTTGAAGGACAGGTTTTCCAGCGCCATCTGGAGAAGATATTGTTCCAGCGCGCGATCATCCTTGAGATATTGCTCGGTCTTGCCGCGCTTGACCTTATACAAAGGCGGCTGCGCGATATACAAATGCCCGCGCTCGATCAGCTCGGGCATCTGGCGGAAGAAGAACGTCAGAAGAAGCGTGCGGATATGGCTGCCGTCGACATCGGCGTCAGTCATGATGATGATCTTGTGATAACGCAGTTTTTCAAGGTTGAAATCCTCGCGTCCGATGCTGGTGCCCAAGGCCGTAATCAGTGTGCCGATTTCCGCGCTCGAGAGCATTTTATCAAAGCGCGCGCGCTCGACGTTCAGGATTTTCCCGCGCAGCGGCAAAATCGCCTGGTATTTGCGGTCGCGCGCCTGTTTCGCGGAACCGCCCGCCGAATCCCCCTCGACGATGAACAGCTCGCACAAAGCCGGATCGCGCTCGGAACAATCCGCCAGCTTGCCCGGCAGCGAATTCATGTCCAACGCGCCCTTGCGCCGCGTCAGCTCGCGTGCGCGGCGGGCCGCTTCGCGCGCCGACGCCGCATCGATCATCTTGGCGATGATTTTCTTGGCCTCGGCGGGATTTTCCTCAAACCATGTGTTCAACGCATCCGATACCGCGCCTTCCACCACGGGGCGGACTTCGGAGGAAACCAATTTATCCTTGGTCTGGGATGAGAATTTCGGGTCGGGCACCTTGACCGACAGCACGCAAGTCAGGCCTTCGCGCATATCGTCACCCGTCAGGTCGATTTTTTCCTTTTTCGAAATACCGGATTTTTCAGCATAAGAGTTGATCGTGCGCGTCAGCGCAGCGCGCAAGCCCGCCAAATGCGTACCGCCATCGCGCTGCGGGATGTTGTTGGTAAAGCACAACGTATTTTCGTGATAGGAATCCGTCCACTCCATCGCCGCCTCGACAGTAATGCCGGTGGCGTCGTCGTGGCGCTGGAGCATAATTTCCGAATGCAGCGCATTCTTGGAGCGGTCGAGATATTTCACGAATTCCGCGATTCCGCCCTCGTAATGCAGCTCCAGCGTTTTCGGATTGTTGCCGCGATTGTCGGAAACCGCCAGGAAAACGCCCGAATTCAAAAACGCCAGCTCGCGGAAGCGCGTTTCCAGCGTCGTGAAATTGAACTCGGTCATGGTGAAAGTCTGCACCGAGGGCTTGAACGTAATTTCGGTGCCCTTTTTGTCGCCTTGCGGGCCAACCTGTTTCAGCGGCGCGACTGCGTCGCCATGCTCGAAACGCATGGCCCATTCATGCCCGTCGCGCCAGATGCGCAATTCGAGCCATTCCGACAGCGCGTTGACGACGGACACACCGACGCCGTGCAGACCGCCCGAAACCTTGTAGGAATTCTGGTCGAATTTACCGCCCGCGTGCAGCTGCGTCATGATGACTTCGGCGGCGGAAACGCCTTCTTCGGGGTGGATATTCGTCGGAATGCCGCGCCCGTTATCGCGCACCGTCACCGAGCCGTCGGCATTGATCGAGATGTCGATGCGGTCGCAATGCCCCGCCAAAGACTCGTCGATGGCATTGTCCGTGACCTCATAAACCATGTGGTGCAGGCCCGACCCGTCATCCGTGTCGCCGATATACATGCCCGGACGCTTGCGCACCGCATCGAGCCCTTTCAGCACTTTGATGGAAGAGGCGTCATAGGATTTGGGCGTTTCGGTCATGTCGTTTTTTATCGCTTGTGCGGTCATTTTTCAGATCGTTTTTGAAGACTAAAATGGGTATAAAATCATAGCCTTTTGCCCCTTTTTACACAAGGGGAAAGACCGAAAAAATACAGGAAAAAATGCTTATTTTATAAGCTTTTGGCGGCGGCGCTCGACCGAGGAGCCAATCCCGAGGCTTTCACGGTATTTCGTGACCGTGCGGCGGGCCACGGGGATCGATTCTTCCTTCAAAAGCGAGACAATTTCATCGTCCGATAAAACGGCTTTGGGGTCTTCCTTGTCGATCAATTCCTGGATGCGCGCCTTGATCGCGTTGCTGGCCACGGCCATGCCGCCCGCCGCGCCGCCGACGCCCGACGAGAAGAAATACTTCAATTCGAAAATCCCGCGCGGCGTCGTCATGTATTTGCCCGTGGTGACGCGGCTCACGGTGCTTTCATGCACGCCGACGACTTCCGCAACTTCGCGCAAGACCATCGGCCGGAGGAACGACACGCCATACAGGAAAAACGCTTCCTGCTGGCGGATAATTTCGGCGGCGACCTTGACGATGGTTTGCGCGCGCTGATCCATCGCCTTGATGAGGAACTGCGCGCCCTGATATTTGTCGATCAGGAATTGTTTTTCCTCTTTCTTGACGCCCTTGGTGTGGATCATCGCGGCATAGCGCTGGTTGATCAGAACTTTCGGCAGCGTGTCGGGATTCAATTCCACGATCCACGTATCCGGGTTGTCGCGGTTGGTGTTCTTGCGCATGAGAATATCGGGAATAAGCGTCTGGGCCACGTCATGCGAGAATTTCGCGCCGGGCTTGGGATCGGTGCGGCGCAACGCCACCAGCATATCGCGCAGCTCGGCCTCAGTGACGCCGCATTTCTTTTGCAGCGCCTTGTAGTCGTGTTTTTCCAAAAGCTGGATATTGGCGAGGAATACCGACATTTTCGGCGTCATCAACCCCAGCTCGCGCAGCTGCAACTCCATGCATTGCGCCAGATTGACGGCGAAAATCCCCGCCGGTTCCAATTGCTGCAATCGCGCCAGCACCAGCTCGACATCCGACAGCTCGCATTCCAGCTGTTTGGCGGTCTCGTTCATGTTGCCGCGGAAATATCCTGCCTCGTCCAGGCCCTCCATCAGCGCAAAGGCGATCATCTTGTCCTGCGGGCTGTGGAATTCGACCTGGATCTGTTTCGTCAAATGGTCGAACAGACTGTCTTCGCCGCGCAGGCGCGATTCAAAGGAAAACTCGGGATCGTCGAAACTATGCGCGCCGGAACTGCCTTGAAAATTCGGCATGGTGTCGAATGTATGCGCCGCCTCTGTGCCGTTGAAGACGTTTTCGGTATCGAATTCCAGACGGTCGTCGCTTGGCCCTTCGTGATGGGATTGCGCGTCCGGCGCTTCATAGCCGTTGAGCGCGTTGAATTCCTTTTCCTTTTCCGACGGGATATTCTCGGTGTTCGGCGCGGTGCCGCCCGCCTCCTCGCTGCGTTCGAGGAACGGGTTGGTCTGCATCTCGGCCTCGATCATCGCCTCGAGCTCAAGGTTGTTCATCTGCAGCAGGGCAATGGCCTGTTGCAGGCTGGGGGTCATCACCAGCGACTGAACCTGTTTGAGCGCCAGATACGGCCCGACAGGGCCGGAAGGCGGGGCGGCGGAGGGGGAGCGATTCTGGCGTGGTGCGTTCTTCATGCTTCCAGCCTACCGGAATCAGGTTAAAACTTCATAAAATGGCATGAAAATTGCATGAAATCAGAGGCAGAGCCTCCTCCTCACACGCTCAAAGCCCCGCCCGAAACAGGCGGGGCTTTTTCCATCAGAACTGATAACCCAGATTCGTCCCGACAAACAACGACGTATCGTCTTGCGAGATCGGCCCATCGGAGGCATCGCCCGTCAACATATCAAGACGCGCGCGACCCTGCACGAAAGCGCCCTGCGTAAAGTTATGCTGGATCACGCCACCAAGGCTGTAGCGGTAGAACCCGCCGCCATCGACATCATAGGCCGCAAGACCGCTTGCCCCGCTTTGCGCGCCGGTGACGCCGAAGAATTCCTGAATGTAATCCTCGCCGCCGAACGAAGCCGTCGCCTCGATCATGCCTTTCCAATGCGGCGCAAGCGGCGCAGCGTATCCGACGCCGATCTCGCCCTTATAGCTGCCGAATTCGTTGAACAAATCGACGCCCAACTGGCCGCGCACGAAAAACGGCCCCGGATGCCACGCGGCGAACACGCCGCCCAAAGCCGTCCAGTCAATATCGCCCATGCCGGCGATGTCGCCTTTCGCGTCGCGGCCGCCGTCATAAGTCAGATTGACCCCGGCGGAGAAATTCTGATCGGCCAGCAATTTTACGCCCAAGCCCTCGTAAGGCACCATCATCGCCTCGCGGTCGACGACCAGAAAGCCGCGCTGTTTGTATTCCAGATGAATGGCCGGGGTGAAGATCGCGCCGTAATCATCCGCGCCCATGTAATCCGGCCCATAGCCGACACCTGCCGCGACCGTCAGCTCCAGATCCTGCGGCAGGCTGGGCGTGCCGGGGGTGACATCGTGCTGACCCAAGGCGGGGTAACGTGTCTGGGCCAGCGCGGGCATGGCCGCCACGGTGAACAGACAGGCAAAAAGGATCGAAGAAAAGCGCATCACAAACCTCGTTTTGATTTCATTTGCCGTGATTCTAACACCCTGGGATTCGCTTGTGAATCCCTTTTCAAAAATACATAATATGACGCGGGGGGGCAGGCAAGCCGCCTGCCGTTTCAGGGAGTGTGTTGACCTTTCAAGGCGTCTGTCCGATAAAAGGGCGGCACACCCACTTACATTTTATTCGAGGTTTCTCATGTCACGCCGCGTTATCGCCTCCCTTGTTCTGACTCTTTTTCTTGCCGCTTGCGCCAACCAAGGCGGCGGCGGATACGGCTCGTCCGGCATGCCGCAGGCCAATAAACAAAATGTCGGCGGTCTGGCGGGCGCTGTTCTGGGCGGTCTGGCCGGCTCGACGATGGGCAAAGGAAAAGGCCAGCTCTGGACGACGGGTGCCGGTGTTCTTGTCGGAGCCCTTGTCGGCAGCGAAATCGGCAAATCGCTTGACCGCGCCGACCAAATGTATGCTCAACGCGCCTTCGGTCAGGCCACGACCGCCCCGGTCGGCCAGCAAATCAGCTGGGCCAACCCGGAAAGCGGCAATAGCGGAACCTATACCCCGACACGCACGGGCCGCACCTCCGACGGGCGCACCTGCCGCGAGTTCACCCAGACCATCGTGATCGACGGCCGCGCCGAAACGGGCGTCGGCACGGCTTGCCAGAATATGGACGGCACCTGGGCGATTAACTAACGGAAATTCGTCATCCCGTTGCAAAACGGGATCCATTCATCCGCATGACAACCGTTTGTTTTTCGGCGCGATGGACCCCGGCTTTCGCCGGGGTGACGCCGCTTTAATAGGCTTGATGAAACTGAAAATCCCGCTATCCTCGCTCCACAATACAATGTGGAGAATGTTAAAATGAGCAGCAATCTGATGCAGGGGAAACGCGGTTTAATTATGGGCGTAGCCAATAATATGTCCATCGCCTGGGGCATTGCCGAGGAACTGCACAAGGCCGGGGCCGAGATGGCCTTTACCTATCAGGGCGACATGCTGCTCAAGCGCGTGCAGCCTCTGGCCAACAGCATCGGCTCGGATTTCCTGCTGCCCTGCGACGTGACCGATCAAGCCTCGATCGACGCGGCCTTCGCCGAGGTTGAAAAGAAATGGGGCAAGATCGATTTCCTTGTCCATGCGATTGCGTTCTCCGACAAAAAGGAACTCGACGGCCGTTATGTCGACACGACGCGCGAAAACTTCCTGCGCACGATGGACATCTCGGTGTTTTCCTTTACCGCCGTAGCGCAAAAAGCCGCGCATTTGATGAAAGACGGCGGCTCGATGGTGACGCTGACCTATTACGGCGCGGAACAGGTTATGCCGCATTACAACGTCATGGGCGTGGCCAAGGCGGCGCTGGAATGCTCGGTAAAATATCTGGCCGAGGATCTGGGGAAAAACGGTATTCGTGTCAACGCCATTTCGGCTGGCCCCATCAAGACATTAGCCGCAAGCGGCATCGGCGATTTCCGTTTCATCCTGAAATGGAACGAGCTGAACGCGCCGCTGCGCCGTAACGTCACGCAAACCGAAGTCGGCAAGACGGGGCTTTATCTGTTATCCGATCTGGGTAGCGGCGTCACCGGCGAAAATCTGCACGTCGATGCGGGCTATCACATTATCGGCATGGCGGCGGTAGACAGCGCGGCTGAGACCGCCGAGCTGCTGGCGACGATGACTCAAACCCACGACGCAGCCTGATTACCTATCAAGCAACTGCTTTTTTCTTTTTCGACCCGCCTGCGGTGAACTGGAAATCATCGTCGCGCATATCCACGACCACCGTATCGCCCGGCTTGACCTCGCCCGCCAGGAGTTTCTCGGCCAGCGGATTTTGCACATGGGTCTGGATGACGCGCTTGAGCGGTCTTGCGCCGTAAACCGGATCATAGCCACGCGCGGCCAGCCCTTCTTGCGCCAGCGTCGTCACCTCGAGCGCGATATTCCGTTCGGCCAGCAATTTTTCCAGACGGCCCAACTGGATCGTGACGATATCCTTCATCTGGGCACGCGACAATTTTTGGAATAGCAGCACATCGTCGAGGCGGTTGAGAAATTCCGGGCGGAACGCCTTGCGCACCACCGACATGACATCGTCACGGGCCTTTTCCACCGGCTCCTCGTCAGACAATTTGACCAGATGCTCCGCGCCCAGATTGGACGTCAAAATAATCATCGTGTTGCGGAAATCGACCGTGCGCCCCTGCCCATCCGTCAGGCGGCCGTCATCCAGAACCTGAAGCAGTGTATTGAACACATCCGGATGCGCCTTTTCGACCTCGTCGAACAAAATGACCTGATACGGACGACGGCGTACGGCTTCGGTCAGCGTGCCGCCTTCTTCATAGCCGACATAGCCCGGCGGCGCGCCGATCAGCCGCGCGACGGAATGTTTTTCCATGAATTCCGACATATCGATGCGCACCATGGCGGTTTCGTCGTCGAATAAAAACGACGCCAAAGCCTTGGCGAGTTCCGTTTTCCCGACGCCCGTGGGGCCAAGGAACAAAAACGATCCGATGGGACGGTTGGGGTCTTGCAATCCGGCGCGGGCGCGGCGCACCGCGCTGGAGACGGCGGCGATTGCTTCGCGCTGGCCGATAACGCGCTTGCCCAATTCATCTTCCATGCGCAGCAATTTGTCGCGCTCGCCCTCGAGCATCTTGTCCACCGGAATCCCCGTCCAGCGCGACACCACGCTCGCGATATCGTCGGCGGTGACTTCCTGACTGACCATGCGGCGATCCTTGTCGCCCGTTTCAGCGGCGACTTTTTTCTCCAGCTCGGGGATCGTGCCGTATTTCAGTTCGCCCGCGCGCGCCCAGTTGCCTTCGCGTTCCGCGCGTTCCAACTCGAGCCGCGCCAACTCCAGCTCTTCCTTGATTTTCTGGCCGGATTGGATCTGTTCCTTTTCCGCCTGCCATTGCGCGGTGAGCGCGGCGGATTCGCCTTCGAGCTTTTCAAGCTCCGCGCCCAGTTTTTTCAAACGCTCCTGCGAGGCGTGATCCGTTTCCTTTTTCAGCGCTTCCTGTTCGATCTTGAGTTGCACGATGCGGCGATCGAGCTCGTCGATGGCCTCGGGCTTGGAATCCGCCACCATGCGCAATCTTGATGCCGCCTCGTCGATCAGGTCGATGGCCTTGTCCGGCAGGAAACGGTCGGTGATGTAGCGGTGCGATAATTGCGCCGCGGCGACAATCGCGCCGTCGGTGATGCGTACGCCGTGATGCAGATCGTATTTTTCCTTGATGCCGCGCAGGATCGAGATCGTGTCCTCGACATTCGGCTCGGTGACGAAGATCGGCTGGAAGCGGCGCGTAAAGGCGGCGTCTTTTTCGACGTGCTGGCGGTATTCGTCCAAAGTCGTCGCGCCGACCATGCGCAATTCGCCGCGCGCCAAAGCGGGCTTGAGCATATTCGACGCATCCATCGCGCCGTCGCCTTTGCCCGCGCCCATCAGCGTGTGCATCTCGTCGATGAAAATCACCAGCTCGCCCGAGGACTGTTTGATCTCGTTCAAGACGGCTTTCAGACGCTCCTCGAATTCGCCGCGGAACTTCGCGCCCGCCACCAGCGCGCCCAGATCGAGCGACATCACGCGCTTGCCCTTCAGGCTTTCGGGCACGTCACCCTTGATGATGCGCTGGGCAAGACCTTCGATGATGGCGGTTTTACCCACCCCCGGCTCGCCGATCAGCACGGGATTGTTTTTCGTGCGCCGTGACAGGATTTGAACCGTGCGGCGAATCTCCTCGTCACGGCCGATCACCGGATCGAGCTTTCCCTGCATCGCCAGCGCCGTCAGGTCGGTGGCGTATTTCTTGAGCGCGTCGAAATTGTCTTCGGCGTTGGGGTTGTCGGCGGTGCGGCCTTTGCGCTGGGCGTTGATCGCCTGATTCAATTTCAATTCGTTCACGCCCGCGTCTTTCAGCATCCGCGAGATGGCGTAATCCTCGAGGCTCATCGCCTGCAACACGCGCTCGGCGGTGATAAAGGCGTCGCCCGCTTTCTTGGCCAGTTCGCCCGCGCGGTCGAAAATCTTGACGGTGTCGGTATGAAGATAAAGCTGCGCTGCGCCACCGCCCGAAACCTGCGGCAAGGCGGCAAGATTTTTTTCGACCGCCTCAAGCAGCTTTTTCGGATTGCCGCCCGCGCTGTTGAGCAGATCGGACAGGCGTCTGTCCTCGTCCTCGAGAAAGACCTTGAGCAAATGGTCGGGGGTCAGCTGCTGATGATTGTTTCGCAGCGCCAATGTCTGCGCCTGCTGCAAGAAAGAACGGGTTTTTTCCGTCAGACGGTCGAAGTCCATGGGGAAGCCTCTTATGCGATTTTGAGCCCGAAACGGCGCTCAAGACAAGACTTGATATAGCCCTGAAAACAGGCACTGCAAGCCGTATTATATAGCACAAAAACCTAAGAATAGGCGAAGAAGCCTATTCCGAAGCGGGATCTTTGGACTTGCCCCCTGCCGAAGCCACCCGGCGAGGCTGGCGGGTCTTAAGCGGGGCGCCCGGTTCCGGCGCGCCGGAAGCAATCGGCACCTGCACGAAACCCGGCAGAGACGAAGCATTGTCTGTCGCTGCTTCCGGGCCGGGTGCATCCGCCGCTCCGGGTGCGGGCTCGGCCGCCTGTTGCGCGGCGCGCTGCGCTTCGCGCTCGCGTTCAAACGTGGCATTTTCTTCGGTGATTTCGTTCAAAAGCCGCTGGTAATGCTCGGCGTGCTGGAAGTAATTCTGCATCAGGACTTTGTCGCCCGAGGCCTGCGCGTCGCGCGCCAGCGAGTTGAATTTCTCGACAATCTGCGCCGCCGTGCCGCGCACACGCCCATCGGGGCCGTTACTATCGAAAACCTGATTGACGCGGTTGACGTGACGGCGCTGGCCGCCCTGTTGCTGGTTGCCGCCCTGATTGTTGCGATGGCGGTTATGGTGGTGGCGGCGGCCGCCGTTATTGTTATGACGCATGAAAGCCATGAAAAGCGCTTATCCTTTGTATGTGCTGTTTTTGTTTTTCGTTTTCCGAAAAGTGAAGGGCCTCAATCTATTGTGGGCCATCCGATTATGACCCCTATTCTAGCACGATTCCAAGCGATTACAACCGAAAACCCGTCACAATCCGGTTAATTCCGGCCAGATCGCGGTGGCGCTCAACCCTTTCGAACCCGCTTTTTTTCAGCATTTCCATGACAGCCTCAGCCTGATCGCACCCGACTTCAAAGGCAATCAGCCCGCCCGGCTTCAGAGGCGCAGCCACGCCCGCCAGAATCGCCCGGTAGGCGTCGAGACCGTCCGCCCCGCCATTCAAAGCGCTGTGCGGCTCGAAGTCGCGCACATCCCTGTCCAGCAAATCCATCTTGTCCGACGGAATATAAGGTGGGTTGGAAACAACCACATCAAATTCACCCGTCACGTTTTCAAACCAACTTCCCCGCACGAAAGAAACACGGCTTTCAACGCCGAGATTTTCTGCGTTACGCCGCGCAACTTCCAAAGCCTTTTCGGAAAGATCGACCGCCACGCCCGAAGCGTCCTTTATCTCGCACAAAAGCGTCAGCAAAAGACATCCCGTCCCGGTGCCAAGATCGAGTATCTTTAAACTGCCGATCCTCGGGCTTGTCCCGGGGACCCATGTCTCTTGGGCCTCCGGACCAAGTCCGAAGGCCATGATTTTATTTTTTACAACCTCGATCAGGGTTTCGCTGTCGGGACGCGGATCGAGCGTATCTTCCGTGGTGATGAAATCCCGACCGTAAAATTCTCTTTTGCCGATGATCTTGGCAACGGGACACCCCTTTTCGCGCTGCGCGATCAGCGTCTCGACCGCCGCGATTTCATCGTCGCTCAAGGCACGGTCTTTTTGCACCAGAAATTCCTCCTGCGACAATTTCAACGCATGGCACAGCAAAAGCCGCGCATCCAAAGCATCAACGCGCTTTTTCAGATTTTGATAGAAATCTCCAAGGATCATATTTCCGACAATCGTGCCAGTTGGTCTTCAGCAATCAGCGGCTCGATGATCTTGTCCAGCGCGCTGCCCGCCAAGATCATATCCAGGTCGTGCAGCGTCAGAGAAATGCGGTGATCGGTCACGCGATCCTGCGGGAAATTATAAGTGCGGATACGTTCCGAGCGGTCGCCCGTGCCGATCTGGCTGTTGCGCGCCGCCGAGCGTTCGGCGGCAAGTTTCTGACGCTCGGCCTCGTATAAACGTGCGCGCAGGATCCGCAACGCTTTCGCCTTGTTTTTAAGTTGGGATTTTTCATCCTGCTGCGAAACCACGACACCCGTTGGAATATGCGTGATACGCACGGCGCTGTCGGTCGTGTTGACCGATTGCCCACCCGGCCCGCTCGAGCGATACACGTCGATACGCAGATCGCTGTCCTTGATCTCGATATCCACCTCCTCGGCTTCGGGCAGCACGGCAACGGTCGCCGTAGAGGTGTGGATGCGCCCTTGCGTTTCCGTTTTCGGCACGCGCTGCACGCGATGCACACCGCTCTCGAATTTCAAGCGGCCGAACACGTCCGTCCCGGTGATCGTAGCGGTCGCATCGCGATAGCCGCCCAGATCGTTTTCGGAAACTTCCATTACTTCGAAACGCCAGCCGCGCAACGCAGCATAACGCTGATACATACCAAATAAATCGGCAGCAAAAAGCGCCGCCTCGTCGCCGCCGGTTCCGGCACGGATTTCCAAGATGGCATTTTTTGCGTCGGCTTCATCCTTGGGGATCAGCGCCATCTGGATATCCTTTTCCAGATCGGGGATTTGTTGCGCGAGCGCGTATCTTTCCTCTTCGGCCATAGTCCGCGTTTCGGCATCAAGCGTTTTATCCGCCAGCAATTCCTCCGCGCCCGCGATATCGCGCGTGATCTTTTGCAGCCGCTCGACTTTCTCGATAATCGGCGTCAGATCGGAATATTCCTTGGCGTATTCCGCCATTTTTTTGGGCGTCAGATCGGGGCTTTGGAGATCGTTCCCCAAAGTGACGTAGCGCTGGCGTAAAGATTCAAGCTTGTCTTTCATATCCATTTTAAAAAATAATGTCCTTCCGGGGCCTGACTGAGGAATCTCATCAATAAAAAAGGAGATTCCCAGACTTTACCTCGGAATGACAGATTGTAATGCTAACGTGAACCGAGTTTATCCGCATCCAGCGCGACGTTGCGTTTTACCTCGTTATTGCGACCCAGAGGCGGCAACGCTTTGCCGTCGAGGATCAGGCGCAAGCCGCCGGCATTGCCGGTGGTCAGCGTGACACCGTCCTGATCGGGAATGGGCAGCATCTGCCCCTCTTTCAGAATATTGGTGAACAGCACGATGCCGTTTCCGTCCTTGATCTCGACCCACGAGGATTGCAACGCCTCAAGCACCAGACGCGTCTCGACCGGTGGCACTACTGGATCGGCGGCAGGCGCTTCTTCGGATGGCAGGGTCGGCGTGGCTGTCACCTCGGGCAGGGCGGGAGCTGCCTCGGAAGCAACCGGCGCTTGCACCACAGGGGACGAGATCTCCGGCTCGGGCGGTGCGCCCTCGAAGATCGGGGCTTCTTCCTTGACGGGCGCAGGCGGCTCGATGGTCGGCGGCGCGACCTCCTCTACAGGCTCGGGAATATCGGCGATCACCTGCTCGACGGCAGCAACCGAAACGGGATCGGGCACGCCCGGAACGGCGGCACCCTTGTCGCGCGTGGCGAAAACGATGGCGGCAATCATGATGACCAATGCCGCCAGCGCACCGAGAATGGCGGATTTTCCGGGGACGATGCTATGGGCGATCGGCTCGGGCATAACCAGATCGACCTGATAGCTGCCGCGGGCACCATAGGCTTCGCGTTTAAATTGCTCAACGGCTTGCGGGCCGTCCATACCGAGGTAATTGGCGTAGTTGCGGACAAAGCCTGTGGCATAGACGCGTTCGGGAAGATCCTTGAACGAACCGCCCTCGAGCGCCTCGAGGTAAAAGCGGCGGATCATCAACTCGTTGGCAACCATTTCAAGATCCAGACCGCGCTGCTGGCGCGCCTCGCGCAGGGTCTCGCCGATATGAAAGCCCGTACCCGACCGCACCTCCTCGGCCGGTTCCTTGGGTTTAACAACACGGACGGCAGCGGCTTGGGGTTTCAATGAGGCCATGGACGAATCGCTTGGGTTTTGTCGTTGGGGGGTGACGGTCTTTATATCCTAGGTTATACCAGTCTGAGCGCAAAACTCAATGTCACAGCCCGAACACCCCGTTTTCACTCCCGATGCCGAAATCGCCCGATTTGACGGCCTGGCCGCCGATTGGTGGGACGAAACCGGCCCGATGGCCCCGCTGCATCGAATGAATCCCGTTAGGTTAACTTATATAAAAGAAAGACTTAATAATCATTTTGGCCGTCTCGACGGGTTGAAAATTCTCGATATCGGCTGCGGCGGCGGGCTGGTCACCGAGCCTCTGGCGCGGCTGGGTGCAAACGTCACGGGAATTGACGGCGCAGGCGATCTCATCCGCGTGGCCCGCGACCACGCCGCCGCGCAGGGACTCGGAATGGACTATGTGCATGGGCTGACCGGCGATCTGGTCAAAAAGAAAAAAACCTATGATGCGGTGCTGGCGCTCGAGGTCATCGAGCATGTCGACGACGCCGAGGCTTTCGTTTCCGACATTGCCAAACTTTTGAAACCCGGCGGGCTGGCGGTTTTTTCGACGCTCAACCGCACGGCCTCGTCTTTTGCCTTGGGCATCGTCGCGGCGGAATATGTGCTGCGCTGGCTGCCTGCCGGAACGCATGACTGGCGCAAATTCGTCAAACCTTCCGAACTTCATGCGCTGTGCGTCGCGCAAGGCCTGTCGCCGCAGCATACAACGGGCATGACCTATTCGCCCGTCACCAAGGAATTCCGCCTCGATGCGCGCAACTTGTCAGTCAATTATTTTCTTACGGCGGTAAAATGAAACAGCGCATCGCCCTCATCGGCACGGGATTGTCGGGCCTGACGATGGCGGCGGCCTTGGCGCATCACGGTTTCGACATCGCGCTTGTCGGCCCCGATCTGGCGGCATCGTCGGATGCGCGCAGCACAGCCATTCTCGCGCCGAATGTCGACTTTCTGGAATCCATCGGGTTGCGGCTTTTCGACGCCGCCACGCCGTTGCGGCGCATGGAACTGATCGACGGCGGCGAGATTTTTTCCTTCGACTGTTCCGAAATGGATCTGCCGGAATTCGGCTTTAATGTCGCCAATGACACGCTCAAGGCTTCTCTGCTGAAAGCCGTCCTGAAAAACCGCCGCATCGCGTGGCGCAAGACATCGTTGCAATCCGCAAAACGCACACCGGACGGTTGGACGCTGAAACTGGCGGATAAAACCATTCTCGACACACAGCTTCTAATCGGCGCGGACGGGCGGCACTCTGCCGTGCGCGCGGCCTCCGCCATCGCCTGCGACACCCAAGACCGCAATCAGGCTGCCCTTGTCGTGACGCTCAAGGCCGAAAAGCCGCATCGCAATGTCACGGTCGAACGCTATCGCTCCGGTGGACCTTTTACACTGGTGCCGCATACGCAAAACCGTCTGGCGCTGGTCTGGTGCGATGACACCGACCTTCTTGCCGAAAAAATTAAACTCCCACCAAAAGCACTTGCCGCCGAGATCACGGCAATATCGGAAAACCGTTTCGGCACGCTCCATTGCGAGGGCGCGGCGCAGCTCTGGCCGCTCCGCCCCATGAAAGCGGAAAAACTGGTCGCGCCGCACACGGCGCTGATCGGCGAGGCCGCGCACGTCCTGCCGCCCATCGGCGCACAGGGCTTCAATGCCGGCCTGTCGGACATCGCCGCGCTGACGCGCGCCCTGAGCAAAGGCCGATCGCTCGGCCTGCCGGTTCACGATTTTGCGCTGCTTGAGGAATATGAACGCGCCAGACGCGCCGACATCGCCGCGCGCTATCACGGCATCACGAGACTCAACGACCTGATCCGCGCTGAAAGCTCTGCCGCGCAAAAAATTCGTCGGCTGGCGCTGCGCGGCGCGACAAAGATCGCGCCCGTCAAGAAAATCCTGATGCGTCTCGGCATGGGAGAAGCCGCATGAGCCTGCTTGACCATTACGAAGAGCCGAAGCTGCTCCAGAAACTCGCCCTGATGAACTGGGGGCTGGTGTTCCTGCTCTGCCTGATCGGCGGGATCGGCTTTACCGCGCTGTATTCCGCCGCCGGCGGCGTCCAGCCTTACGCCGACAAGCATGCCATCCGTTTCGCCGTGGGATTGACGGGATTGTTCGTCACCGCCCTGATCTCGATCCGCTTCTGGCGTTTCGTGGCATGGCCGTTTTACGCGCTTGGCGTCATTCTGCTGATCATCGTCGACATCAAGGGCCATGTGGGCATGGGCGCGCAACGCTGGATCGATCTGGGCATTATCAAACTCCAACCCTCCGAACTGATGAAACCGGCGCTGGTGCTGGCACTGGCGGCGTATTTCGAAAAAAAGGACGTTATGACCGTCAGCCGCTTCTCGACGGTGCTGCCCGCGCTTTTCATCATCGGCGTGCCGGTGGGCGTCGTCGTGATCCAGCCCGATCTGGGTACGGGCATCATGCTGCTGATCTCGGGCGCAACCATGCTGTTCATCGCCGGCGTGTCGTGGTGGTATTTCATCGTCGGCGGTATCACCGCCGCCAGCGCCGTGCCAATCGCGTGGCATTTCCTGCACGAATACCAGCGCAACCGCGTGCGTATTTTCCTCGACCCTTCGCAGGATCCGTTGGGCACGGGCTATCATATCACGCAATCGAAAATCGCCATGGGCTCGGGCGGCGTCACCGGCAAGGGCTTCCTCGAGGGCACGCAATCCAAGCTCAACTTCCTGCCCGAGAAACAGACGGATTTCATCTTCACGCTCTGGGCCGAGGAATGGGGGATGCTCGGCGGGCTGTTCCTGATCGCGCTGTTCCTCCTGACTTTCGCCTACGGGATGCTGATCGCGTTCAACTGCCGCCAGAATTTCGCGCGCCTAGTGGCGATGGGACTGACGGTCAATATTTCTTTGTATGTCTTTATCAATACCAACATGGTGATGGGGCTTTTGCCCGTCGTCGGCATTCCGATGCCGCTGGTATCGCATGGCGGCACGGCGATGCTGTCGGTCTTGTTCGCGTATGGGTTGATTTTATCGGCGTCAATCCACCGCGACGTTAAAATGCGACAGAATTATTTATAAGATTTTTTTGAAACGCAGAGATAAACAGAGAGCGCAGAGATTTCCGTGCCTGCGGCTTGTTGCGCGAAGCGCACCCAAATATCGAAATAAACGTCAGACTTGTGTTTTCAAGCCGCTGCGCGGCAGGGAAGATAGACAAACTCTGTTTATCTCTGCGTTTCAAAAAAATCCTACACCGCAGCAGAGCCGTCGGTCGCCTTTTCTTCTTCCGTCGGCCAGATTTCCGGGAAACTGAAGGGCGGCCACGGGCCGGTCAGCTTGATTTCCATCCACGGACGGCGGCCGCGCAAACGCATGGCGACGCGCTGGAAACCGACAACCTGATCGGGATTCAAAAGATAGGCGGTTTGAAACGCCTTGCCGTCCTTGGCCCGCACAAGCTTGCTGGCGCGGGCGGCGTAGCCGGACAGGAATTCGTGCAGCGGTTCCAGAATGGCACGCGTGACATTGCCCGACCATGTCACTGCGAATTCGACCTCGTTGGTGACGGCAAGACGGTTTTCATTGGACGGTTTCTTCAAAGGCTGTTTGCGCTCGAAAACATTTTGCAAAATTTCAGGCAGCGGCGCATCCGACACCCACGAGCGTCCGTAAATCCCCGTATCAATATACAAATGCGTCGGCTTGTTGCGCGACAGCGGCGTGTGGCTGAACACACCGACCAGGCGGGGCGTCGAGACGACCCGGACGAAAATCGTATCCTGATTGGAAGAAAGCGAGGGCAGCACACAATGAACGAGACGCGGCGCGATTTGTTTCATACCCACGAGTCTAGAGTCGCGCACGCAACGATGCAACAAAAAACTTTTTTCAAAGAGGCTGTGGAGTCTTGCGGCGCTTGCGCTTGAACGGCACGACGTTGTTCGGCGCCGGATTTATTGAATCGATTGAATCGCTTGCGGGTTTTGCAGCCGGCATCAGCGACGACAGGACGATGTTGAGCGTCTCTTGCGACGTGCGGGCAAACTCGCGGAGAAGATCGTGCTGCGGCGTCACATCGGTCTTGGCGACGGTCGGAGCCGGATGATCGGCTTCGGCGTAGCCGTAAATATCGTTGGTATTTTCCTGAAAGCCTCTGGCCGCGATGATTTTCGGATCGGGCGTGTTGACATTGGCGGGAGCCGTCATGCTGAAGGCGCCCTGACCGAAACCGCTGGTCAGCGCCTGAAGCTCAAAATCCTGTTGGCGCGTCATGACGTCGTTGCGCGCGGCGACGCTGCCGAGAATGTCGAAGATACGGGCGAAATCAGGCATCCTTTTGCTCCCTTTGGGTTGCCTCGTCGCGAAATTGGGCCATAAAGGTTGCGATTTGGTTAAAATTCTCGGCCAGCAGGCTGCGTTGAGCCTCGTAAGCCTCGGGATTTTCTTCGACTTTCTCGGCGAAATCGGGACTGACATGCTCGGCGATGGCCTGCCCCATCGTCTTGAGCGCGTCGCGGTGCGGGTCACCCTCGTCCATGCGGCTGGCGATGGCTTTCATTGCGTGGCTATAGACCAGAATCGAGCGATAGGGCGGCAATCGGCTCAGGTAAATCTGGAAGCGGCGATAATTCTCCTCGGGCACAGGCCCGCGCGTCGTGAGAATGGATTGCAACGCGATGATCGCGTTTTTTTCATCGATCTCGTACCGATTGGCAATCGGGTTGGTCAGCTCGCGAAGGGTTTCGGAGGTCATAAGATGAAATTGGCGCGGCCTTCGTTACCAAATCCTTACCGGATGCTTAATCGGGCCATCAGCCCGTTAACTGTGGCATAGATGTCACAAAACCGCTCTTGCGCCGTCCCGCATACCATTTAATGTTGTGCGCATGGTCGCCACAACCCATTCCGTCACGTTTCACGGCCTCCAGCCGATGACCATCGAGGTTCAGGCCCAGGTTTCGCCGGGTCTGCCGAAATTCGTCATCGTCGGCCTGCCGGACAAGGCGGTCTCGGAGGCGCGCGAACGCGTGCGCGGCGCGTTGCAATCGATGGGGCTGTCGCTTCCGGCCAAGGGGCTGACCGTCAACCTTGCCCCCGCCGATGTCGCCAAGGAAGGCAGCCATTTTGATTTGCCGATCGCGCTGGCCGTTTTGGGCGCGATGGACGTCCTGCCGCAGGATGCCCTCGATAACACGCTGGCGATGGGCGAGCTGGGATTGAACGGCCAGATACGCCCCGTCTCGGGCGTGCTGCCCGCAACCTTGCACGCGCATGACAAGAACATGGTCATGATCTGCCCCGCCGCCAACGGCGCCGAAGCGGCATGGATCGGCGGCGCGAGCATCTTGGCGCCGGAAAATCTGCTGGCGCTGATCAACCATATGAAAGGCTCGCAAGTCCTGTCGCCGCCCGAAGCGCCGACCTCGCGCGTCGCGCACATTAAAAACATGCCGGATTTCTCCGACGTCAAAGGTCAGGAAAGCGCCAAGCGCGCGCTCGAGATTGCCGCGGCGGGCGGCCATAACGTGTTGATGATCGGCCCGCCGGGATCTGGGAAATCCATGCTCGCCGCGCGCGTGGCCGGTATTTTGCCGCCTTTGTCGCCGATGGAGGCCTTGGAAGTTTCCATGATTCAATCGCTCGCCGGATTATTGGCCGACGGCGCGATTGCGGCGCACCGCCCTTACCGCGATCCGCATCATTCCGCCAGCACGCCCGCGCTGGTCGGCGGCGGCCACAAAGTAAAACCCGGCGAGATTTCTTTGGCGCATCACGGCGTGTTGTTCCTCGACGAATTGCCCGAGTTCGACCGCGACTCTTTGGAATCTTTGCGCCAACCTTTGGAAACGGGCCATGTCGCCATCGCGCGCGCCAATCATCATGTGACCTATCCGGCGCGGTTTCAGTTGATCGCCGCGATGAACCCGTGCCGCTGCGGTTTTATGACCGATCCCAACCAGGCCTGTTCGCGCGCGCCCAAATGCGGCCTCGATTACCAGGCGAAACTCTCGGGGCCGCTGCTCGACCGTTTCGATTTGTTCGTCGACGTGCCGGCGGTTTCCATCGACGATCTGCAACAAAAAGCGGCCAATGAAAACTCCGCCGCCGTCTCGGCCCGCGTCGCGCGCGCCCGTGCCGCCCAGACCGAGCGCCACCGGGAATTATTCGGCGTGACACTAATCAACACCCAGCTTCAGGGCGAGGCTTTGGAAAAAGTCACCGTTTTGGACGCGGCCAGCGAAAGCTTAATGAAAACCGCAGCAAACAAGATGAAGCTCTCGGCGCGGGCCTATCACCGCGTCTTGCGCGTGGCGCGCACCATCGCCGATCTGGACGGCTCGGACGCCATACAATCCAATCACTTGTCCGAGGCCTTGGCCTTTCGCCGCCGCGTTGATACAGCGACGTAATCTATATCTAAGCCTGCGGTATAACCGAAGGTCTCAAAGTAGTTATCTCATCTAATAAAATACGCAGCGCTCTGCTAGGTTCCAAGAAGCGGCAGATAATAGCCCAGACGGTTCAGCACCTTTTTGGCCTATTGCACATCGAACGGATCGGCAGCGCTTAACTACTATCTCAATCGCTTTCGCGTAAAAAACTTAACCAATCCATAGACCGCCCAAATTACAGCCTGCACCAGACTATGCGCAGCAAGAAAAACAAATAATGGTTCTGTAAACGCAGCAATATTGAAATCACACTTTTTGCCAAAAAAATCATCTATGTAATATGATTTCGCACCCTCTGCTACAGAGCAATAAACCCCACTATAACGCAAATCATCATAAAACATGGCTCCAAAAGGCGCGCTCACAATGACAAAAAAAATAGCGGATAGCAGCAAGAATATCCCATCTATTTTGTTGCGCTTTCTATCCATGGCCTTTCCCGATAAATGCGTCCGATGTACGCAGCATAGTCACTAATTTTTTCCTGCCCTATATATTCCCATATCGCGCCAATCTTCTCCGGGCTTGGCTTAATAATGCGCGCTTGTATTCGTTTAAGCAATATTGCTCCGGCTTCAACATTCTTTTCCGGATCGTACAAATCATCTTTGTTGTCGGAAATAAGACGATACCAAATATCTCGATAAACATTCATTGGCATGATAGTCTTTGATTTTTTAACATTATCCAGTAAGTATCCCGCACCTAACCATGACCCGCGCGCATTCTCCGCCCACATGACCGCGCGTATTAAGTCTGGATCAACATGATGCTTCTTTGCTTGCCTTTGAATAATCTCCTCATTTTCTTTTACAGCTTGCCGCGCAAGACCGGTATATTCATACCAAGGAGAGGTATCATTATTATAATCGGTATTCTCAATTTCAAAAATTGCTGGCGTATCATTTAGAACAGACCGGATGCGCTCTTTTGAAGAGTTGATGACGGGCACATCTTTAATATCCACTGGCTCCGCCCAGCAGCGGCAGTTTATTTCCTCGCCCGGATCGGGGCTGTCGCCCCATGAACGGAGATCGCCATCGAGCGCGGCATGGGAACCGCGCACCCGATCGTCGCCCACCGTGCGCCAGCGGTAAAACCCTTCCGGCGTGACCGCCGCCTCGCGCGTGAGAATCTTTTCCGTCTCGCCGCCGGGCCGTATGATGCCGTCGGGCTTCAGATCGTGGTTGCGTTGAAACGCTGTCAGCGCATCGAACAGCGCCATATCAGGAATGCCGGTAATGCCGAGCTTCTCCGGCGGCCGATAATAGCCCAGACGGTTCAGCGCCTTTTTGGCCTGTTGCACATCGAACGGATCCACGGCACTGTTGCGGGAGAGGCGCTTAGAAAGCTTCATTGAATAATATTCCTATTAAATGAATATATTCCTATATTAAAACCTTGTCAATCCCGTTTTTGGTGGTTTGACAGGTTAACGCCCGCCCCCTAAACAGGACTTACAGGAGAACATCATGATCGGACTGGTTATCGTGACGCACGGCCATCTGGCCGAAGAGTTCCACAAGGTTATGGAACACGTGGTCGGCCCGCAAAAGAGCATCGCCACGATCTGCATCGCTCCCGACGACAACATGGAAGAGCGCCGCGAGGACATTCTCAAGGCCATCGACAAAGTCGATGGCGGCGCTGGCGCGATCGTCCTGACCGATATGTTCGGCGGCACGCCGTCGAATTTGGCCATCTCCATTACCAGCAACCGCAAGATCGAAGTGCTGGCGGGGGTCAACGTTCCCATGCTGGTCAAGATCGCCGCCGTGCGCGACAAGACGGGCATCGCCGAGGCCGTCGAGGCGGCGCGCGAAGCCGGACGCAAATACATCAACGTCGCCTCGCAATTGCTGGGCGAGGCTTGATGTTTGCGATGCCGTCACTTACGCAAAAAATCATGATCGTCAACCGGCGCGGCCTTCACGCCCGCGCCGCGGCAAAATTTTCCAAGCTCGCCTCGCAATATCACTGCGACATCGACGTGACGCGCGCCGACGTGATCGCGCCGGGCAAATCCATTCTCGACCTGTTGATGCTGGCGGCTTCTCAGGGCAAGGAGATCACCATCACCTGCGACGGCGACGACGCCGAAGAGGCAATGCACGAGCTTTGCGACCTGATCGCGCGCGGTTTCGACGAAAAGGATGACGATGATTGCTGACGGCCACGAATATACGGGATCGGGAACAATGCCCGAAGAGATCCTCGACGGCATTCCCCTGTCGCCCGGCATCGCCATCGGCGAGGGCTTTATGCTCGAAACCATCGCCGTCGAAGCGCCGTTTTACCCGATCGCGCCCGAAGCCGTGGCGCTTGAGCTGGAACGCTTCGACAAGGCCTGCCAGAAAGCGCACAAGCAAATCACGAAGCTCCAGACAAAGGCCGAGACGCTGCCCGCCGAGGCCGCCGAAGACATTGTTATGCTGTTGGATGTGCATATCGCGCTGGTAGCAGAGAACTCACGCCTGACCAAAGGCGTCAAGGAGCGTATCAAGAGCCACCGCATCAACGCCGAACAAGCGGTGCAACAGGAAATTGCGCATTTGGCCAAGCCTTTCGACGAGATGGAGGATAATTATCTCGCCGGGCGCATCAAGGATATCGAAGATGTCGGCCGCCGTCTTGTCCGTAACCTGCTCGAGCGCAAATACGTCGCGCTCAAAGCCGTGCCGATGGGCGGCGTCGTCATCTCCGAGGAGATCACACCTGCCGATACCGCCTTTATGAACCCCGACAAGATCGGCGGCTTTGTCACGATGGTCGGCGGCCGCCAGAGCCACACCGCCATTCTGGCACGCTCCTTGCGCCTTCCGGCGGTGGCGGGTATTCCGAATATGCCACGCCATTTATATGACGACAGCTTCGTCGTCATCGACGGCACCGAAGGCCGCGTCATCATCAATCCGACGCACGAGACGCTGGCCTTTTATAAAAAGAAGCGCGAATCCGATCAGCAATATCAGGCACGGCTGCAAGCGCGCGCCGCGGAACCCGCCGTCACGCGCGATGGCACGCGCATTCAGGTCGAGGCGAATTTTTCTTCCCCGGACGATCTCGAACGCATTTTGAAATCCGGCGCCGAAGGCATCGGCCTTGTGCGCACGGAATTCCTGTTCATCGGACGCGACGACATTCCTTCGGCGCAGGAACAATACGACACGCTGGCCGAGATCGTGCGCGCCATGGACGGCAAGCCGCTGACGATCCGCACCTTGGATGTCGGCGGCGACAAAATTTCGCCCGCCATTCAGGGCCGCATCCTGCAAGAACAAAACCCGGCTTTGGGATTGCGCGGCATCCGCCTTAGCCTCGCCATGCCGGATATCACGATCGCGCAATGCACCGCGCTGCTGCGCGTCGCGGCTTTGGGCCATGTCCGCATCCTGTTGCCGATGATCACCACGGTCGAGGAGATCCGCCAGTTCCGCCAGATTTTTGCCGAGACCGCTACAAGGCTGCAGGCCGAAAAAGTTCCGATCGGCCCGGTGGACGGCATCGGCGTGATGATCGAAACCCCGGCCACGGCCATCGTGCCGGATCTTTTCGCACAAGAGGCCGACTTTCTGTCCATCGGCACGAACGACCTTGTGCAATACACGCTGGCCGTCGATCGCGGCAACGAGGCCGTCGCGAGTATCTTCGATTCCGGCCATCCGGCCATCCGCAAACTGATCGAACAGACGGTCGCCGCCGGACGCAATCGCGGCATTCCCGTCACCGTCTGCGGCGAGATCGCCGGAGACCCCAATTTTACCGATTTCCTGCTCAAAGCGGGGGTGCGCGCCCTGTCCATGTCCGCCGGTGCCATTCCGCTTATTAAGGAACGGGTGCGCAATATCGCGCTAAAAGGTTGACTTTTACCATAATCTTTGGTATTATCCCCTCCCATGAGCAAACGCCTTGCCTTCATGGAAGAAGCCGAACGCATGACGGCCAAAGCCTTTTGGGTCTGGTCCGAACCGCAGGTCGACCCGACGCGCCGCTTTATGCGTCTGATGTATTACGCCAAAAAATCTCTCGACGACAGCCCGACGGTGCCGCGCAATTTGTTCGAAGCCCTGCCCTTCGACTTGCTTGACGAAGCCAAGCACAACAAGGAATTGCACGCCAATATGGACTTTATGCGCCTGATGCTTAAAGAGAAGTCCTATTACGTGGTGGAGCCGGAAACACGCATCGCGCGCGCGGACGGAAAAAGCCCGACATCCCCGCTCGAATACGCCCAGGAGCTGGGCAAAGATTACCCGCCTCTGGAAAAATGGCTGACGGAAAAGCTCCTGCAGCAACAGAAGAAACTGCTCTATTTTGGGCATGAGTTTCCCCGCACAGGGCAATCCAGCGTGTCGCAGGAACTTTTTCGACGCAAACCTGCGCCGTAAGAGCCTTTTATCCGCGATTCAAACGGCGTGGGTCTGGTCAGGCCCTGTTTTTTTTCCTTGCTCCGCACCCCCAGACCTTTATGGTGCGGAGAAACATAAATTCAAGGAGCCCTCCATGACCCTCGCCACCGTCACCAAAGATCAGGACTTCAAAGTCAAGGATATGAGCCTTGCCGAATGGGGCCGCAAGGAAATCACCATCGCCGAAACGGAAATGCCGGGACTGATGGCGCTGCGCGCCGAGTACAAAGGCAAGAACCCGCTCAAGGGCGCGCGCATCGCGGGCTGCCTGCACATGACGATTCAAACCGCCGTGCTGATCGAAACGCTCGTGGATCTAGGCGCCGAAGTCCGCTGGTCGTCCTGCAACATTTTCTCGACGCAAGACCAGGCCGCCGCCGCCATCGCCGCGCGCGGCATTCCGGTTTTCGCGTGGAAAGGCCTGACCGAAGAAGAATACTGGTGGTGCGTCGAAAAAACCCTGTTCGGCCCGAATGGCTGGAAGCCGAATTTGCTGCTGGATGACGGCGGCGATATGACGATCTTCGCGCACGAAAAATTCCCCGAGCTGCTCGCCGACATCAAGGGTGTTTCGGAAGAAACCACGACGGGCGTGCATCGCCTGTATGAAATGGCGAAGAAAGGCACGCTGAAAATTCCGGCGATCAACGTTAATGACTCTGTCACGAAATCGAAATTTGACAATCTCTATGGCTGCCGCGAAAGCCTCGTCGACGGCATCAAGCGCGCCACCGATGTGATGATGGCCGGCAAGATCGCCTGTGTGGCCGGTTTCGGCGATGTCGGCAAAGGCTCCGCCGCCTCGCTTCGCACGCAAGGCGCGCGCGTCTTGGTGACCGAGGTCGATCCGATCTGCGCGCTTCAGGCCGCGATGGAAGGCTATCAGGTCGTCACCATGGAAGACGCCGCCCCCATCGCCGATATCTTCGTCACGGCAACCGGCAACATGGAGATCATCACCATGGATCACATGCGCGCAATGAAAGACCGCGCCATTGTGTGCAATATCGGTCACTTTGATAATGAGATCGATACCCAAGGCCTGCGCAATCTGAAATGGCACAATGTCAAGCCGCAGGTCGATGAGATCGAATTCCCCGACGGCAAGCGCATCATCCTGTTGGCCGAAGGCCGCCTGGTGAATTTGGGCTGCGGCACGGGTCACCCGTCCTTCGTCATGTCGGCTTCCTTCACCAACCAGACCATCGCCCAGATCGAGCTGTGGCAGAATGCGGACAAATACGAGAACAAGGTCTATGTGCTGCCGAAACATCTCGACGAGAAAGTGGCGCGTCTGCATCTCGACAAGCTCGGCGTAAAACTCAGCAAGCTCTCCAAGAAACAGGCCGAGTATATCGGCGTCAATGAGTCCGGCCCGTTCAAAGGCGACGCGTATCGTTATTAAGAGCCCTCTCCCGCTCGCGCCTTTCGGCGCTCACGACCTCTCCCTTTCAGGGAGAGGGTCGGGGTGAGGGCTTCCCCTTCCAAATCAACTGTGGCAAAATCAAGGGCGCAAATGCCTGACGATTTTTCCCCCGATCCGATCCCGAAAAAGCCCGGTAAAATCCGCCGCGCGCTGAAGCGCGCGCGCGCCTATGCCTGGCCCGCGGGGAAAACTTTTCTCGACACCGAAGCCGAGAACAACCGCCTGCGCCAGCTTCTGGAGCAATCCCCCCAAGCCTATGCGATCTGGTCGGATGCGGGTGAAAGCGCCGTGTCGCCGCTTTTGCCGCGCTGGCTGGGCGTTAAAAAAATCAACGGCGTCGACGATGTGATTTACGCCCTCGCCCCGTCGGATGCCGCCGCGCTCGAAGGGCTGTGGCAACGTCTTGACCGCGACGGGCAACCGTTCAGCTTGCGCGCCAAGACCGCCGACGAGCAGCGCATTCTGGGCATTCAGGCCGAGCGCCGTCGCGGC
>CBFGSX010000004.1:0-32728 GCA_965651535.1 uncultured Alphaproteobacteria bacterium
GATGGACGGCCCCAGCGCCGCAACGATGCGCGAGGGCTTGGCGCCCTTGGCGACCATTTTCTGCACGGTCTTGGCGGCGATCCGGTTGAGCGCGCCCTGCCATCCGGCATGGACGGCGGCGATGATTTTCGATTTCGTGCAGACCAGCAATAATGGCACGCAATCCGCCGTTTTAAGGGCGAGGGCGATGCCCGGCTGGTCGGCGATTGCGGCATCCGCCGCCTCGGGCAGATCGCATCCGGCCTCGATGATGACATCGGAATGTTTCTGCGGCAGGAACAAGACGGGCGCGCTGGCAAAGGGCGTGTTGTCCTGCAATCCCGAAACGGCGCTCGAGACAGATGTGTCGCGACCGAAAAACCCGTGCTTGATCCACGGGATTTCTTCCAGAAGGGGTGATTTTTCAACGATCATGCGGTCACCTGTAATACCTTGAATAGCATACCCATTTCCGTCTCGCCCGCAAGACGGTTGAGCGCCGCCCGAATTTCTTCGGCCTGCGCGGCGTCGGCCTTTTCGATCAGTTTTTCCGCGCGCAGTCCGATGCCCATCCGGGTCAGGAAGGCTCCTTGCGGCGCAAGCGGTTGCGGCGTGCAACCCATTTCAGCGGCAATGCCTGCAAGCGACGCAAAAGCCACATGAGCCGTCAGGTCGGATGCGCCGATATGCGCCAGCACGTCGGAAGGTTTCTTGTCGTGCAAGGCTTGCAGCGTTTCGCCGATGCGCTTGTCGAGCGGCACGTCATCGCCGTAATCCACCGCCAGAAGCGCGCCTTTGTTTCGGTTTAAGAAGGCGCAAATTTCTTCCATCATCATCGTCGCCAGAGGCGCGTATTCATAGATGTCGCCGTTTTTCGGGTTTTCGACATACAAGCCCTGAAGCGGCTTGCCCAGCGAGAAAATCAGATCGCCGTCATGTGCGACGATGACGCGCTGGAACCAGTTGCCGTCATGGAACACGGCCTGTTCGATCGGCAGCGCGTCGAAGAATTCATTGGCGACAATGATCGACGGCGCGTCGGGCAGGTCTTCGAAATGTTCGTGCCAGACGACGCTGTGCCCCGCGAGTGTTTCGCTTTGAATCTGCTTCAGGCGCGGGCTGAATTCCACCAGATGCACTTGCGGTTTGAAATCCGGCATGACATGGAACGCGCGCAGCATATCGCGCATCAGCGTGCCGCGCCCCGGCCCCAGCTCGACAAGCTGGACGTTCTCGGGCTTGCCCATTTTTTCCCATGTCGTCATCGCCCACACGCCGAGCATCTCGCCGAAAAGCTGCGACACTTCGGGCGCGGTGGTGAAGTCGCCTTGCGCGCCGAAAGGCTCGCGGCTCATGTAATAGCCCCATTGCGGATGCCCCAAAGCCAGCGTCATATATTCGCCGACCGTGATGTGGCCGCGTTGCCGGACAATGTCGCGGATCAGATTTTCAAGCGGATTTTCGGACATGACGCAGCGCCAGATAAAGGCCGAGAAGGATCATCGGCAGGCAAAGAATCTGCCCGCGGCTGAGCAGGTCGAAAGACAATCCCAAATGCGCGTCCGGCTCGCGGAAGAATTCGATGAGAAAGCGGAACGCGCCGTATCCGATCAGGAAAATTCCGAACAGCAACCCGTGTTTTTTTTGAATTTCGGGTTTGAACCAGGCCAGCGCATTCAAAATCAAGAACAGCAGCAAGCCCTCGGTCAGCGCTTCGTAAAGCTGGCTCGGGTGGCGCGGGTGCGGCCCGCCATGCGGAAAGACCATGCCGAAGGGTGAATCCGTGACGCGGCCGAACAGCTCGCCGTTGATGAAATTCGCCATACGTCCGAAAAACAATCCGACCGTCGCGCCGCAGGCCGACAAATCGCCCAGGCGCAGGATCGGAATTTTGTGAACGCGCGCAAAGGCGATGACGGCAAAAGCGACGCCGATCAGCCCGCCATGGAAGGACATTCCGCCTTCCCATGTCTTGAGGATATGCTCGGGATGCTGAAGGTAATACGAGAAATTGTAGAAAAGCACATAGCCCAGCCGCCCGCCCAAAATCGTGCCGATGACGATCCAGAATACGAAATCGTCCACCTGTTTGAGCGTCGGCAAGGGCAGCTTGCTGCGCTTGACCAGCTCGCGGCCCACGCCCCAGCCGCCCAAGAAACCGGCCAGATAGGCCAGCGAGTACCACCGCACGGCCAGCGGGCCGACGGCAAAGGCAACGGGATCGATTTCAGGAAAGGGAAGAGCCATGGTGAAATTCAGAATGATGATATTCATCGGAAGGTCAAGCCGTTATTACCGGACTATCATCCCCGTGAAAACGGGGATCCAGTGGCGCAAAACTTAACTGGATTCCCGCTTCAGCGGGAATGACGTTCTTTAAGCGTTATCGAGGAATTTTTCCTTCCCTTTCAAAAGGGAATCCCTTATACTTAACCACTTTTTAAGACTCGGCGGAATGCCGATTTTCCCTGCTTCCACATGGGCTTATTGGGGGGCTTAGTGTGCTGAAAACCGATAACCGATTCTTCGACGATCTGGCCAAAGTGGCCACGGGTGCCGTTGGGGCGCTGTCGGGGGCACGCGAACAGATCCGCGCCGAGATCAAGTCGCAGATCGGCCGTTTCGTCGCCGAGATGGATTTCGTTCCGCGCGAGGATTTTGAAATCGTCGAGGCCATGGCCCGCGAGGCGCGTCTGACCAATCAGCGTCTTGAAAAACGTCTGGCCGAGCTGGAAAAGAAAACGGGCGTAAAAAAAGCTGCGCCGAAAAAAGTGAAGAAAGCGAAGAAAAAGAAATGATGACCGAAACGCAATACGACTTTGAAACGCTGGACTCGAACAATCCGATCGAGACGCTGGAGGCCATCGCCAAGGAAAACAAATGGCCGCTGGAGGTGATTTCCGACGAGGAAGCCGCGCTGGAATGCGAAGGCCGCTGGGGACAGTTCACGCTGAATTTCCTATGGCAGGAAGAGTTTCAGGCCTTGCAGTTTTGCTGTATGTCCACGCTCCAGGTTCCGGCGATGAAGCTGGCCCGCGTCAAGGAATTGCTGTTCGACATTAACCACAAGACATGGTTGGGCCATTTCGATCTCGAGCACGATGAAAATGTCGTCGTGTTCCGCTACACCAGCCTGATGCGCGGCTTCGTCGCTAACGGACAGGATCACATCGAAGACCTGATCGATCTGGCGATGACCGAGTTCGACCGCTTTTATCCGGCGTTCAAGGCCGTGTTGACGGAGCGCATCATCGCCAATGATGTCATGGTGACGATGCTGGCCGACCCGATGGGCGAAGCCTGATTCAATGAATAAACCCAAAATCCTTCTCGTCGGCGGCGGCAATATGGGCCGCGCGCTGTTGTCGGGCTGGATCACAACCCAAGCTTGCGCGTCCGTGACGGTGATCGAGCCGACACCCGTTGACGCGTTGAAATCCTTATGCGGGCGTGTGCATACGATTTTGCCTTCGCCCGACACGATCAAACCGAATGTTGAATTCGACGTCATCGTGCTGGCGGTCAAACCGCAGAGTTTTGATGAAGTCTTGCCGGGCTTGCGCCCTTTCGTGCGCGCCGAGACCGTCATCCTGTCGATTGCCGCCGGAAAAACAATCGGCAGCATCGCCGCCGTATTGGGGATGGACGCGAAGATCATTCGCGCCATGCCGAACACGCCTGCCATGATCGGGCAGGGGATCACGGTATGTTTCCCCAGCGCCGGCGCCGCAAAACAACACAAGGATATGGCCAGCTTCCTGCTTTCTGCGGTAGGCGATGTCGTGTGGATTGCCGATGAAAATATGATGCACGCCGTCACAGCATTATCGGGAAGCGGCCCGGCCTATGTCTTCGCGCTGATCGAGGCGATGCAGCATGCGGGCGAGAAGCAGGGGCTGGATCCAAAGCTGGCGGCGCGTCTGGCGCGGCAGACCGTGATCGGCTCGGCAGGGCTTGCGGCGGAACGCGCCGATAAATCGCCCGAGGATTTGCGCCTTCAGGTCACGAGCCGCGGCGGCACCACGGCGGCGGCGATGGATGTATTGCTTGCCGAGGACGGCTTGAAGCCTATGTTCGAAAAGGCGCTGGCCGTGGCGGTTCAGCGTTCCAAGATGTTGGGGTAGGGAATGGTGCTGCCGAGGCGGATTGAACGCCCGACCTCTCCCTTACCAAGGGAGTGCTCTACCACTGAGCTACGGCAGCACTTGACGCAGATGTCGGCGCACACCATAACGAAGCCATGACCGAAACGCAAGACCAAAGAAACAAGCCTCAAACACTTGAGGAAAAAGACCAAAAAGGAAAACCTTTGGCCGAATTCGAAGCCAAAAGGGCGCAGAACCTGCGCGACAATCTCGCCCGCCGCAAGCAACAGGCCCGCGCCCGGCAGGAAGACAAGAAATAATCCAGCCGATTGGGGTGTTTCTAGGACAGCTCCTAATAAAAAGCCCGCTTCTCGGCGGGCTTTGTGATCTTATTTGAGAGTGAATATTTCAGGTCTGGCAGCCAGAGTATCAGAAGGGTCTTTTTTAACCTGAGTTTCTGTCTTTTGTTCGTTGTACATATTTTTTAGGTGCTTATATCCAAGCGAATCAATATTTTCGAGTGCGCTGGTGATACCAATGCTGGAGACGCCGGTGATGATGGCCATTTGAAACACCGTAAAGGCATTTTCTTTGAAGGTTTTAATGCTCATTTTGTCCTCGGGAATTTGGGGTTGATAAATCAATATGAACAAAGGATAAGGTTTTCTCTTCCTTATTGTCAATATAATTATGTAAGGTTAAAAAAATTAGGCTGTCAGGGCTCTCTGCAGCCAGGACACAAGGGCTTTTTCCGTTCCTGTGAATCCACTGGGCGGGTTGAACACGAACATCCCCGAACCGATCATGCCCTGTTTCTTCGGCGTAAAGACGATTTCCGACTTGCGGTAAGGCACGGTCATTTTCTCGAGGTTTTCGATCATTTCTTCGTGGCGCGGCGCGGATAAAATCGGATACCACAGCGCGACGATAAAATTCGGGCAGTGTTCGAGAATAGTATCGATCAGCTTCGGCAGTTGAACGTAATCCTCTTTCATCTCGAAACTCGGGTCGATCAGGATGAGGCCGCGCTCGAACGCGATCATGCGTTTCTGCCAGACGATCTTCCAGCCGCTTTCCTTTTTGATCGAAACGCCGCTCAGCCGCCCCATATTATTCTGCAGCGCAAGGTATTCCTGCGGGTGCAGCTCGTAAAGAATGAGCTGGTCGATGGACCGCCGCGAGGCCTCGGCAATCCACGGCGATCCGGGGTAATGCGTGACCGGCGCGCTTTTCTTGTTCAAGCTCTCGAGCACGCGGCGATACGGATAGGCCTCGCGCGGCCATTCGGGGTATGACCACAGGCGGTCGATGCCGGTTTTATGTTCCTGCAATTTCCTGGTGGCTTGTGCGCGCAAATCATACAGTCCGCGCCCCGAATGCGTATCGACATACAGGAACGGCGCGGCGTCCTTTTTCAATGACTCGATCAGCGCGGCCAGCAAGGCGTGCTTGTGGCAGTCGGCATTATTGCCCGCGTGATAAAGGTGCTGGTATGAAAGCATCGCTCCTCCGAGTATAGTCGGAGGAGCTTAGCATAAAGTTTCAAAACTAGAAGCCTCTGGTTTTGCCTGAGGTCGAGGCATTGACCCCGTATTGTTCCAGCGCCGCCGCCACAAGGTTCTGCAGGTAGGCGGGCTTGAGTGTCGCGTCCAAACGAACGGTAAAAGGCGGTTCGTCTTCCTTGATTTCAACCTTGCAGCTGCAATTCATCATGTGAGTAAAACGCAGGCCATGCTGGGAAAATACGCTATGCACATACAACGCAATCGGCGTGACCAGAAGCACAGCGTGAAGAACGGCATCCCAAAGACGATCTTGCATCTGCAATTTCTTGTTCTTAAACAGGCGGCGACCGACAGTTTCGTTGTCTTCTTCGAGCGCGCCGAGCAAGGCGTTGTAAAATGCAGCCGGAACATTGCGCCCAAATTCGCTGAAAAGGCCTTTCAGGCATAACGCGGTTCTACGCTCAATTTCGGACGAGGCGTTTGTAAGGCGCGCGTCCAGATCGGGGTAAGCGCTAGGCAACAGGTCTCTGCCGATTGCGCCGAGCGCCTCCAGGCACAGCGATGTATCGTGATAGCGGAACAGGCGCGCCGCTTCGATGAAATCCTGATTTTTTATTTTTTGCCACACGGGCGGCAGAAGCGACAAAGGCGCCGCCGGTTTTCCATGAAGAATTTGCGTGATGTTGCGATAGGCGATGTTGTTCATATTTCTTTTCTCTCTAGGGGCTAAGCCAAAGCGTGTCGGCTTTGGTGATGTTTTGGCCGTCGGGCAGGCACAGCGTCTGGGAATTGAGGATAAAGCTGCGCCCGTCCGGCGTTTTCTGGATGGTGTGATGTTCCGCATGGGATGGGTGATTCACAAAATGCATTCCGACGGAGATCCCGGCGGCCATGAACAGCATTTTTCCGTAGCGGCGCAGCGGATCCGTGCTGGCCGCAACGCATCGCGCGCAGTCGAACAGCTTGACTTTTTGTAGTACGGCATCGACAACCAGAACTGATCCGAGACCGAATACAAGAGCGCCGCCCAGACTGGCTTGGCTTGCGCCCGTTGCCGAAGCGCCCATGCTGTAAATACATCCGGCGTGGGCGGAGACGCTTGTAATGCCGATTTGAATGACTTCATCCTTAAAGTCGAACAGCTTTTGCAAGCCGTTTTGAATTGCTTTCATGAAGCAAACTCCATCTGAAAGTTTAGAAAAACGATTTCAGGTGGACAAGGGAGGGGCGCGGGATTGAAGATGGGGCAGGCGCAGGGCGCGGCGCGCAATCTGCGAGCGCGTCACGGCAAAAGCAACGCCCAGAAGGGTCAGGGCAAAGGCAAACAGCGCGGCAATCGGGGCGTTAAGCGACAGGTTCTTGACGAGGCTGAATTCGCAGGGTGTCTCTTTTTCGGCGTGAGGTTCGTCGATTGGGTTGAAGTTTTCGTCGAGCGTGACTTTCTTGCTGCCCTCGAGGGTGCAGATCACCATCTGGAACGAATCGCCGCCAAAATTCGGCATATAACCCGAGGGAATCGCCGCTCGCGCCAGCACCGCCGCAAGGGCCAGCGCAAGCATAAGGCGGGTCAAGGGCTTCTTCATCTAGCGCAACCGTGACCAGATAAGATTATCCGGCCGGTCGGACATTTTGATGAGCATCTTGTAATCATTGCCACGGCCTTGAGCGCTGACAATGGTGAACTCATCATAGCCGTGCTTTTCGGTGGCTTGGGCGGCGGTCTGCATGGCCATGTGCTCGGGAGCCTCGATATGGGCAAGGTTACCCATGGGGCATTTGCGCGGCTCGTGCGGCGCGGCGCAGGCAACAAGAAGAAAAGAAGCTAGAACAAGAAATCCCTTCATGCGAATGTTCTAGCAAGGTCAGTTCACCCTGTCTACGTGGTTTAAGATCGAGGCGATATGTCGCGGCTTTCCGCTTCAAGCCTCCGGGCGGTGTCGTCTGGCGAGCCTGTGCCGCGTGCCAACAAGGAATAGGCGGCAGGCACGATGAACAAGGTAAACACGGTGGCCGCCATGACGCCTGAGAGCACAACGACGCCGATGACAATACGGGTTTCAGCGCCTGCGCCCGATGTCAGGATAAGCGGTATTGCGCCGGCAATCGTGGTCAGTCCTGTCATCACAATCGGGCGGAACCGGGTTTCCGAAGCCTGAAGAAGGGCCCGATTGAAAGGCATTCCGGCATTACGAAGCTGATTGGCAAACTCGACAATCAGGATTCCGTTTTTTGCAGCCAGGCCAATCAACATAATCAGACCGATCTGGGAATAAATATTGAGCGACAAGCCGGTTAAAAGAATTCCCACAAGGCCGCCGCCGATGGCAAGTGGAACCGTCAGCATAATCACGAAAGGGTGCACATAGCTTTCGAACTGGGCCGCTAGCACCAAGAATACAACGACCAGTCCAAGCAAGAAAACAAAAGTGACGGATTTTCCAGAGGTGACAAAATTTCGGCTCTGGCCTTTGTAATCGATGACGGCCTCCTCCGGAAGTTCGGTGCGTACAAGGTTTTCAATATAAGGAAGCGCATCGCCTAGCCGGTATCCGTCTGCAAGACTTGCTTCGATTGTAATGGCACGAATGCGGTTAAAACGTGTCAATGTCTCGGCCGCAGCGTATTCTTCGATATTAACAAGGTTTGACAGCGGTACCAGCGTTCCACTTCGGTCGGATCGAACATGGATGTTTTCGACATTGGTAAATGAGCGTTGCTGTGCGCGCTCTCCCTCGAGGATAACGTCGTATTCCTCGCCGTCTTCAAGATAGGTTGTGACGTTTCTCCCTCCCATCATGGTTTGCAGGGTTCGTCCGATTTCATTAACCGTGATGCCCAAAGTCGTGGCTCGGTCGTAATCAATCTTGAAGTCGATCTGTGGGCGCGTTTCCTTGTAGTTGCTATCGATTCCTTCAAGGCGGGGGTTGTCCGATTGTATCTTGTCGATAAGAATTTTTTGCCACTTCTCCAGATCCTCATAGGTTGGGCCGCCAAGAACGATTTGCACGGGTTTGCCCGTGCCACCACCCAGACCTTGGCGCATGATAGGGAAAGCGCGCACATCGGGGAGATCTGAAAGCTTGTTTCGGATCTCGTTCATGATCTGGGTAGCTGGCCGCCGTTTTTTCCAGTCTTCAAGAATGACAATCACGAAACCGGAGTTGAAGTTCGCCAGATTACCGAAACCGCGCGGCGCGCGCACCAAAAGGCGTGATACTTCCCCATTTTCAACATAGGACATCAACCGGTCTTCGATTTCATTCATATATTGGGCAATATGCTCGAACGTCGCGCCTTCTGGTCCTGTCACAGAAATAAAGAAAGCACCCCGATCTTCCTGTGGTGTAAATTCTTTGGGTACCTGACTATAGCTCCAGGCCGTCACGGCAATCAGACTCGAGAAGATAAGAGGGATGATAACCGGTCTCTTAAGACAAAAAGACAAGGATTTGATATATTTTCCTCGCACGCTCTTTATTCCGCGTGCAACGCTTTCTACAAGGGCATTATGGTCTTTATCTTCTTCCTTGCGCAATAATTTTGAGGCGAGCATCGGCGAAAGCGTCAAGGCAATCAGAGAAGAAAAACAGACTGCCGCGGCGATCGTCAGAGCAAACTCCGTAAACAGGCGACCGATATCGCCTTGCAAGAATGTAATAGGAACGAACACGGCAACCAAAACAAGAGTCGTGGCAATGACGGCAAATCCAACCTGACGCGCGCCATAATAGGATGCGCTAAGAGCGGTTTCGCCGTTGTGTTTCATTCGTCTGACAATGTTTTCCAGCATGACGATAGCGTCATCGACCACAAGTCCGATAGCCAGCACAAGAGCCAGAAGGGTTAAAAGGTTCAGAGAAAAACCCAGGGCATAAATGACAATAAAAGTGGCAATCAAAGAGACAGGAACCGTCACGGCGGGAATGATCATGGCCCGGACGCTGCCAAGAAAAAGATAGATCACAAGGATGACGCATCCAACGGCAATAAAGAGCGTATTATAGACTTCTTTGATCGCCGATTCTACGAATACCGAAGCATCATAGCTTTGTTCGATCGACATTCCCTCGGGCAATGTGCGGTTGAGACGTTCCGTAAGTTTTTTTACGCCGCGCGCCACCTCGATGGTGTTGGCGGTTGATTGCTTGATAACGCCGATACCGACCATCGGCTGTTTGTTTCCGCGAAAAAACAACCGGTCTTCGACAACGCCTTTTTCGACGCGGGCAACATCGCCCAGCCGGACAAGATAGCCGTCTTCGCCCCGGGCCAGGACAAGGCGGGTAAAGTCTTCGGGCTTTTTGAAATTGCGATCGACCCGGGCCTTGAATATACGCTCGCGGGATTCCAGACTACCGGCCGGAAGCTCGATATTCTCAGCGCGCAAGGCGCTTTCAATATCGCCGACGGTCAGGTTTCTGGCGGCGAGTTCCTGCCGGTCAATCCAGATACGCATGGCGTATTCAAGTCCCCCACCGACCCGGATGCGCGCGACACCATCCAGCGCTGAATACTGATCTACAAGGTATCGTTGTGCGTAATCCGTCAGCTCGGGTACGCTCATGCGCGTGCTTGTCAGATTTTGCCAGACGATGACATCGTCATTGCTATCTACTTTTTGAACTTCGGGAGGGTCTGCTTCTTCGGGCAGGTCGTCCTGAATGCCTGCAATCCGGTCGCGGACATCGTTGGCCGCAGCATCAATGTCGCGGTCGATTGAAAACTCGATCGTGACGCTGCTTCTTCCGTCGCTGGAGGACGACTCGATAAATTCAATTCCCTCTACTCCGGCAATACGGTCTTCGATGATCTGCGTGATGCGTGTTTCAACAATGTTTGCAGGCGCTCCGGGGTAATTGACCTCGACCGTCACGATAGGGGGGTCGATATCCGGATATTCCCGCAAGGGTAGGCGATCAAACGAGACAAGACCGAAAGCGATCAAAAGGAAGGAAATAACCGAGGCAAAAACAGGGCGTTTGACCGATATGTCGGAAAGGATCATGGTGTTACTCCCGCTCCGGAGGCGGGGGCTTGTTGCAGCAGTTCCTCTAGCTTCTGCCCCCCCTTGTCAATCGCGGTGATCTTGATTGCGCCGCCGGGCCTTGTGCGCAAGGCACCATGCGTGATGATTTTCTCGCCTTCTGTCACGCCCGAAAGAATTTCAACCTCTCCCTGAAAACGGGTGCCGATCTGAATTTCCCGGTAATCGGCTGTGGTCTTCCCGTCCTGTTCTTTTACGCTATAAACGTAATGCTTTTTTCCTTCAGGAATAAGAGCTGATTCCGGTAAGACAAGTGCCTGACGCGGGCTTTTCTTCAATGTTACGCGCATCAAAAGCCCGGGACGCAGATGGCGATCAGGATTTTCAATCAAAGCGCGGGCGGTTACAGAGCGCGTAATCGGATCGATGCGGCTGTCGATGCTGGCAATCGTTCCCATGAAGATATTGTCGGGATAAGCATGTGTCCGGGCCTCTATTTGCAACCCGACAGACAGGGTGGAGAGAAAAACGGAAGGAATAGAAAAATCAAGTTTCATGACGCTGTTGTCGTCAATGGTTGTAATCAGGGTTCCGGGCTGGGCCAGCGCGCCGACGCTGATGTTCCGAAGCCCGACAACACCGTCAAAAGGAGCGGTAATTTTCTTTTTTTCAATACGCGACTGGATGGCCTGTATCCGCGCCCGGGATGTTTCAGCGGCACGCTGCCACTGGTCCATTTCAGATTTGGAGGCGGCGCGTCTGTCGGTTAGGGATTTTATTCTTGCAATTTGTTGTTCCGCTTCTCGCAGCGTTGAGCGCTCGGCGGCGAGATCGGCCAGATCCTCGCTGGCATCCATCTCGGCAAGAACGGTGCCTTTCTCAACCTGCTGCCCGTCTTCGAAAAAGACCCCGATAATGGTTTCGGTCACGGTCGAGGTGAGGTTGACGCTTTCATTTGCCTTGAGCGTGCCCAAAGCCTCGACTTCATCCACAACGGATTTACGTTCGGCCTGCGAGACAATGACCGGGGTCGGGTTTCCTCCTGCAGGTTGTGCAAAAGCGGAGAAAGGCGTTGCGAAGAGAAAAGCGAGAGAGAATAGAATCTGTAAACTTCTTGTCATTTTTTGCCTTTCCATTTGCAAAATTTATCCTCGTCTCATACAAAGCCGGCAGGCCTATCAAGTCGGAATATACTGTTTTATCAGCAGGCTATCGTTCCCTGAGTCCAGCAATTATCAGGAAACGGAAGGGCTCGTATCTTCCCCCCTCTTTATTTATCCATGAATGGGTCAATTTGGAAGGCTTAAACAGTGATTTTACAGGAAATGCGCTGGATAATATTTCGATACAATCCTAGCATAGATCCATGCCGATGCGACAGGATCATCACAGCCATGCGCCCGACGCCATCCGGATGCGTCTGGAGAGCGGGCCGAAACGGAATTATCTCCGTGAATGGGTCTATGGCGGGATTGACGGGGTTGTGACCACGTTCGCGATTGTGGCGGGTGTTGTCGGCGCGAATCTGTCACCGCCGATTATCATCATACTGGGTATGGCGAATCTTATCGGCGATGGGTTTTCAATGGCAGCCAGCGCCTATAGCGGCGCGCGCACCGATGAGGATACCTATGAGTATCTGCGCGCGGCGGAAAACGATCATATCGACCGCAACCCCGAGGGAGAGACCGAGGAATTGAGGCAGATTTATTTGAAAAAAGGTTTTTCAGGAGAAAAATTGCAAACCATGGTTGGCCTTATCAAGGAAAATCGTGAGATGTGGGTCGATGTGATGATGCGGGAGGAATACGGCCTCGCCGCGGATACAAAACCCGCGATCAAAATAGGGCTTCATACTTTCGGCTCATTTGTATGTTGCGGGATTGCGCCTCTGCTGCCGTTCTTTTTTTCAATGCCGTATGCTTTCGTAGCGGCTTTAATTCTGTCGGCTGTCACGTTTTTCGGCATTGGTTCCTTCAAAAGCCTCTGGTCGGTGAAACCGTGGTGGCGTCATGGAATGGAAACGACCGCCATCGGCATGACGGCGGCGATGCTCGCCTATATGATCGGGCACGCTCTGAAAGGATTGGGGCTTTAGCAAGGTCAGCGCAGGCTAAATTTCATTACCAGGGGGAGGTGGTCGGATACATTGTCCTGCGCGACGGTATAATCCTCGACCATGATGTGGTCGTTGATAAAAATATGCGAGACGGCCTCGTCCGGTTTCCATGAGAATTCGTTGCGCGCCACGGTGACATTGTGAATGTCGTTGAGGTTTTTCAGCCCCATGTTTTTCAGGAATTGCAGCGAGGAAGCGTCCTTGTGCAAATTGAAATCGCCCGACAGGATGACGGGGCCGGACAGCGCGGCGGCATAATCGGCAATTTTTTGAAAATTCCGGTCGGTGATGTCGCTGCCCTTGCGCTTTTCATAGACGAGAACGCCGTGATGGTTGAGGACATGGAGATGACGGCCATCAGGTAAATCCAACATCACGTGCAGCAGATTGAAATATTCGGAGCGCGGGCGGGCAGCCTCGGAATTCAAACCCTCGGGGTCGAGATGGATGCTTTCAACCGCACGATGGGCAATATTTCCTTTGCTCAATACCGCGCAATGGTCGGGATAGGGATTATTCCGAATGGTTATACCGTGCAAAGGCTTGCCGAGGCTGACATGATCGAAATAACCCTTCTTGACCATCGTTTCAGTCGTCAGATAGCTGGGCGAAATATCCTGGGGCCCGGACAGGGCTTCCTGTGCCGACAGGATGTCGGGCTTGACGCGGTCGAAGAAGTTCACAAGCGGGTAATAGAGCCGCCCGTCCCACATATTCATCTGCACAAAGGTCAAGGCGGAGGACGGGGAGGTGGTCATCATATCTGTCGATATTTCAAATGGCGGACAGGGAGGGATTCGAACCCTCGATGGAGTTGCCCCCATACCAGTTTTCGAGACTAGCGCATTCAACCACTCTGCCACCTGTCCGTATTTTTTACGCGCGGGGAGGGTCGTGGCGTGAAACCTAGCCGCTTGGGCAGGGGGTTTCAAGCGTTTTCAGGTTAAAAACGGCTCCAGCACGGCATGGAAAAGATCGGTGGTCAGGCCCGCAGTCGAGGGCATGGCGGCGATCTCGGCATGGCGGTTATCGGCCACGTCGAAGCGCAGCAGGTCGAGCATCGCGCTGTCGAATTCCAGATGCGGGCCGATCAGCAGATAGCGGCCTTCGCCGTATTGCCCCGCGACGATGGCGGGCGGCTGATCGGGCAGGGAGGCATAGCGGGCCAGAACCTGCGCGCTGATGGTTTCTTCAAAAACGGGGCCGCCCCAATAAAATACATTGACGGTTTTACCGTCATACTCAATCGGCACGATATCGGCGGGCTTGAACTGCGGAGCAGGGCCGGTGGCAGCGCCCAGATAAAGCGATAATTCGTTCTCGACGAGGATCTGGTCGGGTTTGCCCTTTTTCCACTCGATAGCGCGCGCGGCGTAATAGGCCCCGGCGCAGACGCCGATATAAGTGCCGCCGCCGGAGATATAGTCGAGAATCGCCTTGTTTCCGGCTCCGTTCAGCTTGGCGGCAGCGTAGCGGCTGGCTCCGCCAGGAATTACAAGGGCTTGGATATCTTTTTTAAGGCATCCATTCAGAATATCGCTGGCGTCGGCATATTCCAAATGTTTCACATGGGGATTGGTCGACAAAGCTTTGAAAAGGCTGCCGTTATTATAAGTATAATCTTGATATATAAGGGTTTTTGTCATGTAATTCTGACCGTCAGGATAACCGTTTTCCGCCCCCCTGTCAAAAATTTCCATATTTCATTTACCGCCCCCTTAAATCGTGATATGATGGGTTGTCCATGAATGATGTCCTCTCCCGCATTGATGAAAAGGGGAAAATCGCCCCTGCGTCGCCTTTTGAAATGGCGGTAATCACCCGCTACGACCCCGATGTCATCGAAGGGATCTGGCGTCTTTTCAATAACTTCCCCAAAGTCCCGTCGCGCCTGGAAAAGGCGACCATCGCCTCGATGCGGCTGGCGGCATTGCGCCGGGACTCCATGCTGCCGCCGCGCCGAGCCTATACGACGACGGTGGACTATTATGAGGCGGCGCTCCCGCTTTTCCGGGCGCGCGCGCTTTTTCGCAGCCACTTCCTGCCCAGCGACTCCCTGACGACGCTTTCGGGAACCTGCAAGGGTATCGTCCCGGGCGAATTGTTTTAAGCTGCGCTTTCGTTTACTGTCGTGCCATGCACACATGGCGCGACGATGCAATCATCCTGACAGGCACCCGCCACGGCGAAACTTCTGCCGTTGTTCATCTTCTGACTCGCGAGCATGGCCGGACGACGGGGTATCTGCGCGGCGGGCAAAGCGCGAAAACGCGCCCCATCGTGCAATCGGGCAATCTGGTCGCGGCCAACTGGCAGGCGCGTCTGGCCGACCAGCTGGGTTATCTGACGCTCGAGCCAGTGCAGGCCTTGGCCACGCCGCTGATGCAAAAATCCGAGCTGTCGCTCGTGCTGCAATCCGTCTGCCAGATGCTGCTTTTCGCGCTGCCCGAGCGTCAGGCCTATGCGGCCATTTTCGACGGCACCAAAGCGCTGCTCCAGACTCTGCACACCAATCCGAACTGGGCCGAGGCCTATGTGTGGTGGGAAGTTCACCTGCTTTCCGCGCTCGGTTTCGGGCTGCGGCTTGAATCATGCGTCCAGACGGGTGCGCGCGGCGATCTGACCCATATCTCGCCGCGCTCGGGCCATGCGGTTTGCCGCGCCGAGGCCGCGCCCTTTGCCGACAAACTCTTGAAGCTGCCTGCATTTCTGGGCGGGGCGGATTCCTTGGGTTCCCGCGAAACCGCGCAAGGGCTGGGGTTGACAGGGTATTTCCTCAACCAGCATATTGCCTTGCCGCAGGCGAAAGCGCTCCCCGAGGCGCGCGCGCGGCTGGCGGCCTCGCTGCTTGGGGCGCCCGAAGTGAAAGAGATACGCTATGCCTAAGAAAACCGGCACCGCCCCCGTGCTCGACATTATCGACCGTCCGTTGACGGATGTATTGAGCGAGAAATATCTCGCCTATGCGCTGTCGACGATCATGTCGCGTTCGCTGCCGGATGTGCGTGACGGGATGAAGCCCGTCCACCGCCGCCTGATTTACGCCATGCGCCAGCTGAATTTGCGCGCCGACGGGATGCCGAAAAAATCCGCGCGCGTCGTCGGCGACGTGATCGGCCGTTATCACCCGCATGGCGACATGGCGGTATACGATACGCTGGTGCGCTTGGCGCAGGATTTCGCCGTGCGTTATCCGTTGGTTTACGGTCAGGGAAACTTCGGCAATATCGACGGCGACAACGCCGCCGCCATGCGTTACACCGAGGCGAAGTTGACTCCGGTTGCCGAGGCGCTGCTCGAGGATATCGAAAGCGACACGGTGGATTTCACCGAGACCTATGACGGCGACGGGCGCGAGCCGGTCGTGTTTCCGGCGGCGTTTCCGAATTTGCTGGCCAATGGCGCGACGGGGATCGCGGTCGGCATGGCGACGAATATCCCGCCGCACAACATTATCGAGATTTGCGGCGCGCTGGAAAAGCTGATCGACAAAAAATCGGCCAGCGTTGCCGAGCTGATGGAATTCGTGAAGGGGCCGGATTTCCCGACGGGCGGCGTGATCGTCGAGCCGGCCGAGAATATCCGCAACGCCTACGAGACGGGGCGCGGGTCGATCCGCACGCGCGCGAAATGGGTCGAGGAAAAGCTTCCTCGCGACCAATACCAGATCGTCGTGACGGAAATCCCGTATCAGGTGCAGAAATCTGCGCTGATCGAGAAGATCGCCAATCTGTTGCTGGAAAAGAAGCTACCGCTTCTGGATGATATCCGCGACGAATCCGCCGAGGACGTTCGTATTGTCATCGTGCCGAAAAGCCGTAATGTTGATGCCAAACTATTGATGGAGTCGCTGTTCCGCAACAGCGATCTCGAGACGCGCTTCTCGCTCAATATGAACGTGCTGGACAAGAGCCGCCGCCCGTCCGTGATGAATCTCAAAGAGGTGCTGCAAGCCTTTTTGGATCACCGCCACGAAGTGCTGGTTCGCCGCAGTAATTTCCGCCTCGACAAGATCAAGAACCGCGTCGAAATTCTCGACGGCTATCTGATTACTTATCTGAACCTCGACAAGGTGATCAAGATCATCCGCACCGAGGACGAGCCGAAACCCGTTTTGATCAAGACGTTCAAGCTGACGGATATTCAGGCCGATGCCATTCTCAATATGCGCCTGCGCAATTTGCGCAAGCTCGAGGAAATGGAGATCAAGGCCGAGCGTGACGGCTTACTGTCCGAACAGGCGGAATTGAAATCCCTGCTGGCCGACGAGAAAAAACGCTGGAAAGCCATCAAGGAACAGGTCAAGGCACTCAAGAAGAAATTCCAGGACGATAAAATTCTCGGCCCGCGCCGTTCGCAATTTGCCGATGCGCCCGCCGTGGCGGAAACGGCATTCGAGGCCATGGTCGAGCGCGAGCCGATCACCGTGCTGGTATCGCAGCAGGGCTGGATCCGCGCGATGAAGGGCCATGTCAAGGCGACGGCCGCCGAACAGAAATACAAAGAGGGAGACGCCGAACGCTTCGTTATCGAAGGCGAGACGACGGATAAATTCGTATTTTTTGCTTCGGACGGACGGTTCTTTACGTTGTCGGGCGACAAATTGCCCGGTGGGCGCGGCTTTGGCGATCCTGTATCGCTGATGGTCTCGATGGCTGACGGCGCCGAGATCGTCAATTTCTTCAAGTACGACGAAAATGCCAAGGTTGTTGTCGCCGCTTCAGACGGGCGCGGTTTTATTGTGCCGATCAAGGATGTGCTGGCCCAGACGAAAAACGGCAAGGCCGTGCTGAATTTGCCTGTCGGCGTAAAGGCCACGGCTTGTGCGCCGGTCAATGCCAATGCAACGCATATCGGCGTGATCGGCACGAATAGCAAGCTGGTGATCTTCCCGCTGGAACAGGTGCCGGAAATGTCGCGCGGCCGCGGCGTGACCTTGCAGAAATACAAAGAGGGCGCGTTGAACGACATTCTGACCTTCAGTCTGTCCGACGGGATTACATGGTCGAAAGGCCGCACCTCGGCGCGCGACCTCAAGCCGTGGATCGTCGAGCGTGGTCAGGCGGGACGCCTTGGCCCTTATCCGCGTTCCAAGAAATTCGACGGCCAATAGAATCAAGCCTCTAACATAATCCCTTGACAGTTTGTCTCTTTGGTTGTGAAGTGAGGAGCAAGAATTCTGAGGTGTGATGTGATTCTTGCCTGTCTTACACATTTTATGATTGAGGCCGTGTAATGGCGGCGCGTCGCCTTGACCATGAATGGGGACGCGCGGTTGACAGTAAAGACACGGTGAATCACCACCAGATTTTCAGGATCGAAGAGGATAAGCGACGGGAGACTTATACCCTGCATTATAGTGTGTTCCACACGCCCTTGGACAAAAAGCCTAATTATAAAATTCCCGAAAAATTCATTGAAACCATGTATGGCCGGACACTGGAAACGCGCGAGGAACGCCTGGCGATGGAACAGCTTTATGTTTCGCTTTTGAGCGGTATTCGTCCGACAGGGAAAAATGCCGGGTTTTTGCTGCGTAAGCCAATTCAGGCGCTGACCTATGATATCAGCTTTGATCCAGATTATACGATCACGGGTTTTGATGTGCGCCCGACCATGGCAACCATGACGGAGAAACTCTCTTGTGAGGAAGCGACGTGCCGACTACCCAAGCGTCGTGAGGGTCGGGAATTTCGCCGTTGGCACGATCTAATTCTTGCGACAGAGAATATAAAAAACAAGCAGGAGATCAGCTTTGGCGAAGTCACCTCGCGCACAACGACCCTTATCCAGAAAAGAATGTGTTTACGGGCTTTTCAGGATAATATCGACTGTGTTTATCGGGTTGATCCGACGGCATCGTATCTGGGGCTCGATAGCTTTAGAAGCGGACAGGGCTTGTCACAGAATGAGCGCATCAGACGCTATGGCAAGCAATATGGCAGCGTGCTTGAACATAGAAACGAAAATATTTCCAGCACGGGCGTCGTTCCGACCACGGCTAGCCGAAACGGCGTGGATTCATTCAATATTGCCGTCATTACCGAGTTTATTAAAACCGGAAAAAATATCTTTGGTCAAGGCGTCGCCGGAGCAGTCGCTCAATACAAGCGTCATATGATGGCGTGGCAGTATATGGATACGCAGAGAAAAATGAATGTCGTCTAATTCCCGCTGGGCGGTGCGCCTTCGGCGGGGTGGTTACGCAGCAGGATGATCGAAATGCGGCGGTTCTGCGGCGAGTTCGGATCTTCGGGGAAAAGGTGTTCCGTGTCGGCTTTGCCCGCGACGTTGGCGATGCGGTTGGGCGGCATGCCGGATTTGACCAAAGCCTGCCGCGAGGAATTGGCGCGGTCGGCCGACAGGTTCCAGTTATCATACGAGGCGTCGCTGCCATAGGCCAAGCTGTCCGTGTGGCCGCGCACGGAAATTTTCTGCGGCATCTTGTTGATGATGGCGGAAACCTTGGAGATCAGCATATAGGTTTCGTCATACATTTTTGCGCTGCCGACGGGGAACATCGAGCGTCCTTGCTGGTCGACGATTTGAATCCGCAAGCCTTCGGGCGTCATGTCGACGATCAGGTTTTTTGCCAGGTCTTTTAACTCGGGGTCGTCGTCGATGGCCTGTTTGATCTCTTCCATCGCGCTTTCAAATTGCTTTTGTTCTTCTTTGGCTTTCATCTCCTCGAATTCGTCCTTCGAGAATTTGCGCGTGCTTTCTTCAGCCACGTCGATGTCTTCGCTGTCCTGCTCGGCGTCGCTGGGGCGGTTGTCCGTGATGGCGGCGGGGGATTTCTGGCTGGTCAGCGAGCCTTCGACCGTCATGGTGATGCCGCCCAGCACGCCGCCTGCGCCGCTTGCTGAAACAGAAGCGGAAGCAGGGGTAAAGTAATCGGCGATGCCGTCGAGCTGTTCCTTGGTCGAGACGTTCAACAGCCACAGCAAAAGAAAAAACGCCATCATGGCTGTCACGAAGTCGGCATAGGCTACTTTCCAGGCGCCGCCATGGTGCCCGCCGCCGCCTTTTTTGATTTTTTTGATGATGATGGGGCGTTTGTTATTGCCGCCGTCATCCTCGCCCTTCTTCGCCATTGGCCAATCTCCGTCTTTAGAGTATAAACGGAGGGAAAAGAAAGTCTTAAAAATGCAAGTCCATTTTACGGAAAAGCGCGTCAAATCCCTGCATCCCGGCGGGTTTCATGAGATTGTTTATTCGGAATTTCCAGGCGATCCGGCGAAAACGGTCGTGTGTGTGCATGGTCTGAGCCGAACCGGACGGGATTTCGACTGGTTGGCACAGAGCCTGTCGGACAAGGGCTATCGCGTGATCTGCCCCGATATGGCGGGCAGGGGACGCAGCGCACCGTTCGAAAACCCGGCATGGTATAACTATCCGCAATACATGGCCGACATGGTGGCATTGCTGGCCGCTATCGACGCAAAAGAAGTCAACTGGATTGGCACGTCGATGGGCGGGATTATCGGCATGATGCTGGCCAATCAAAAAGGCCACCCGATCCGCCGCATGGCTATCAACGATATCGGGCCGTTTATCCCGAAAGAGGCGCTCCAGCGCATTAAAGCCTATGTTAGCCTGAATCCGGCTTACAGCACATGGGAATCCTATTTCGCGGCTTTTAAAAACCGGATGGTGAGTTTCGGTCTGGAAACAGAAGAAGAGTGGGATTATCTAGCCCGTGTTTCTTCCAAACAGGAAGTAAACGGTCATTATCGCCTGAGCTATGACACGGCGGTGGCCTTCGGTCTGGAGAATTCCGGCCCGGTCACCGATCTGGATTTGTGGCCGCTTTGGTCGGCGGTGGATATGCCGCTTCTCTTGTTGCGCGGAGCGGAGAGCGATGTGCTTTTGCCGGAAACGCTCGACAAGATGATGATCGGTAAAAAAGCCGAGGCTGTAACCTTTGCTGGAGTAGGGCACGCCCCCGCGCTGATGAGCGTCGAGCAGATCGGCGTGATTCTGGATTGGCTGTCGACGTCGTTATCCCGGGCTTGACCCGGTATCCTTGAGGCATAATGGATAGTTTCACCCAAGGATGGCGGCTCAAGGCCGCCATTTCTATAATTATAGAAAATAAAATTGCGATATTTGTTTGATATGTCTATTCAAGCGAGTCGAAAAAGCGTATTTTGTTAAATTTTTAATGAAATCTGTTGAAAATGGAATCAAAACCGCTAGCATGGAATTGTCCGAGGATATTCAAAGGCTAAGAACCAATGCCCAAGATTTATTACGATACTGTCCAGCTGATCGAGCGTATGCACCGCCATTTTCTGGAAGTTCTCAAGATCGAGTTGGAAAAGCTCGGCATTCAGGACATCAACAACGTCCAGGCTTTGATCCTTTTCAATATCGGCGCGGATGATCTGACGGTCGGCGAACTGACCGTGCGCGGCTATTACCTCGGCTCGAACGTGTCCTACAACGTCAAGAAAATGGTCGAGGCGGGCTATCTTGTTCAGGAACGCTCGCAGCACGACCGCCGCTCGGTGCGGGTCAAACTGTCCGACAAGGGCAAGAGCCTCAAGGATAAAATCAACGATATCTTCGAGCGCCATACCAAAGAACTGCGCTCCGTCGAGCTGGACGAAGAGCGGCTCAATCAGATCAACGAACGCATGCGCCTGCTGGAACGCTTCTGGGCGTCGCGCAGCACGCCGCTGGGCGGCGGAACGGGCGAATACTGATCGGAGGCCTTTGATGGGCCGCGAGATTATCTTTGAATTTCATCGTCTGGGAGCGTATGTCAGGGTAGCGGCGATGGATGTTGCAACACAAGAAGAAGTTACGATTACCGGGGATGTCAAGGCAACGCAGGATTATCTTAAAAAACTTGCGCGTGACCGTTTGATGCAGGTTTTGAAGAAAAAGGGGCTTTTGAATTAGCCTGTCATCCCCGGCCACGAGCGCGTCAGCGCGAGGCCGAACGGGGATCCGGTTGAATGATGCGCAGCGCAAAACCCTCTGGATTCCCGCTTTCGCGGGAATGACAATTAGGCTATTATTACGTCCATGGAACAAAACAAAACTTCGCATTTGCGCCGCTATTTCTTCACCGGGATTCTGGTCACCGCGCCGGTCGGATTGACGCTGTATCTGACTTGGCTGTTCATTGCGTGGACGGATCGGCTGATTACGCCGCATCTTCCGGCATGGATGAATCCAGACAACGTGCTGCCTGTTGAAGTGCCGGGTGTCGGCCTGATCGTAACCTTTGTCAGCCTGACGACGATCGGTTGGATCATGGCGGGGGTTCTGGGCCACTGGTTCACGCGCAGCATTGAAATCGTGATGAACCGCCTGCCGGTAGTCAAAACGATCTACACCGTCATCAAACAGATCTTGCAGACGGCGCTGGCCGACCAGTCAAAAAGTTTCCGCGAGCCGGTGATGGTGCAATTCCCGCATGAAAATGCCTGGGCATTGGCCTTTGTCACCAGCCGTTCACGCGATGCGGTGGATCTTGCGGTGGGTAGCGACGTGGTCAGCATTTTTGTGCCGACCGCTCCGAACCCGACTTCTGGATTTTTGATTTTTGTCGAGGAATCGCGTTTGCGTCCGGTGAAAATGTCCGCCGAGGAAGCGATGAAGACCATTGTTTCGGTCGGTCTTGCGTCCTAGCCCGCCGCGAGGAACTTATCCACCTGATCGCGCTCGAAAAGATACAGCAATATCCGCAGGTTTTTGCCGCGCTCGGAGGTGAGGCGCGGATCTTTCTGGAGTATCAGTTTGACTTCCTGATGCGCCATGAGCAGCAAATCCTGATGCGCTTCGAGGCTGGCAAGGCGAAAATTCAACTCGCCGCTTTGCTGCGTCCCCAGAATATCGCCCGCACCACGAAGCGATAAATCCGTCTCGGCAATCGTAAAACCGTCCTCGGTGGTGCGCATGGTCTCGAGGCGTTGTTTCGCCACGCGGCCCAAAGGCGCTTCATAAAGCAACAGACACGTGCCGGCCTTGTCGCCGCGTCCGACGCGCCCGCGCAGCTGATGCAACTGGCTCAATCCGAAACGCTCGGAATGTTCGATAATCATCACCGTGGCCTCGGGCACGTTGACGCCGACTTCGATCACGGTGGTCGCTACCAGAATGTCCAGATTGCCCGCGATAAAATCCGCCATGACAGCGTCTTTTTCCGGGCCTTTCATACGCCCATGCACAAGGCCGACGCGGCCCGGAAAATGCTGGATCAAATCCGCGTGACGGTCCTCGGCCGCCGATAAATCGATCAATTCACTTTCTTCAACCAATGGACAGACCCAATAAATGCGGTCGCCCTGTTCAATTTTGCGTCGCAATCCTGCTGTAACCTCGGGAATGCGGTCATGCGGCAGGACACGCGTGTCGATGGGCTTTCTTCCCGGCGGCTTCTCGCGCAGCACGGACGAATCCATATCCCCATAGGCGGTCAGCGCCAGCGTGCGCGGAATGGGCGTCGCCGTCATCACCAATATATTGACGGCGTTTCCCTTGGCGGCGAGGGCAATGCGCTGCGCCACGCCGAAACGATGCTGTTCGTCGATAATCGCAAGCCCCAGATCGGAAAATTGCACGGGTTCTTGAATCAGCGCGTGCGTGCCGATAAGCAAATTCGTTTTACCCGTCGTCAGATCGTCCAGCAATTTCTCGCGCGTCTTGCCTTTTTCGCGGCCCGTCAGCAATGCAATCGTTAGGCCCAGCTTTTCCGCCAAAGGCTGCAACGAATGAAGATGCTGCCGCGCCAGAATTTCCGTCGGAGCCATGATGGCGGCCTGTTTTCCGGCGGAAATCACATGAACGGCGGCCAAAAACGCAATGACCGTTTTGCCGCTGCCGACATCGCCCTGAAGCAAGCGGCACATCTGGAACGGTTGCGCCAGATCGTTTTCGATCTCGCCCAGAACTTCTTTTTGTCCCTTCGTCAATTTAAAGGGCAGGGCGGCCAGCGCCTTTTCTTTGAATTTCTTATCGGCGACAAGCGGCTTGCTCGGGTTGTCTTTCTGTTGCTGCCGCGTCAACGCCAGGGCCAGTTGATGCCCCAGGATTTCATCATAAGCCAAACGCTTGCGCGCGGGATGCTGCGGCGACAGCATATCCGGCTCGGCGGGTTGATGCACAAGGCGCAATGCCGCGTCCCATGCGGGGAATTTCTCGCGCTTGATCAATTCCGCGTCCAGCCATTCGGGCAGTTTTGGAATTTTATCCAAAGCCTGTTTCATTGTTTTCGACAGCAAATTATTCGTCACACCGGCGGTCAGGGGATAAACCGGTTCCAGTATCGCGATATCGGCGATTTTCTCGGGAGGCACGACGCGGTCGGGATGGGGGATTTGCGCGCGGCCCTGATAATGTTCGACACGGCCCGAGATCACCACCTCGCGGCCCATCATGAAATTTTTCTCCAGATAGTTTCCCGGATTCTTGAAAAACACCAGAGCCAGATCACCTGTTTCGTCGCCGATCGTGATCTTGCTGGGGCGTCCCGGACGGTTGGCAAAAGCGGCGGCAATGACCTTGCCCTTGACGGTCGCCACCATGCCGGGCTGAAGGTTGTCGATTTTGGCGACGGTGCGGCGGTCGATGGCGGCCACCGGAAAATGAAACAGCAGATCCAGCACCACCGGCCCGGCCAGCTTTTCCAAGGCCTTGCCCACGCGGTCGCCGACCCCGCCGAGGCGGCGGATCGACTGGAAAAGCGGGTCGAGCAGGAACGGGCGCATGGGTGACAAATCGGCTCAAAAGGTCTATAACCCCCAGCATACATGGAAAACCATGAATTGACCACGGCTCGCAAGAAGCTGATTTTTCGTGCCTGGCACCGCGGCACGCGCGAAGCCGACCTGTTGATGGGTCGGTTTGCGGACTCGTTTGTGCCTGCTGCAAACGCGGCTGATTTGGCCGAATTTGAAGCCCTGCTGAATGAAAACGATCCCGATATTTACGACTGGGTGATCGGGCGTCTGCCCGTCCCCGAGAATAATCTGGGGCCGTTGATCCAAAGACTCAAAGATTTCTACGATGCAGCACGGTAACTTGAAACTGAGCGGCGCGGTCGAGGGACAGGATATCCGCATCCTGTCGTCGCTTGCGCGTGAGGCATGGGAAACGGCGCGCGCGCCCTTGCTGCATATCGTTACCGACGATCACCGTTTCCAGAGCGTTTTGGATTTATGGGCGTTTTTTGCGCCGGATGTGCGCGTATTGGCCTTTCCGGCATGGGATTGTCTGCCCTATGATCGCGTTTCGCCGCAAAGCGACATTCTCGCGCAACGGACGAAAGTTCTGTCCGCGCTGGCGCAGGAAAAACCGTTTGATGGGCCGACGGTTCTGGTTATGCCGCTCAACGCTGCTGTGCAGCGTATCCCCGCGCCGCATTATTTCAGGGACGGGTTCTTTTCCCTGAAGTCGGGCGGAAAAATAAACCTTGAATCATTGAAATTGTTCTTTACGACCCAGGGGTATATCCGTTCCGATACGGTGCGCGAACCGGGCGAGTTCGCCCTGCGCGGCAGCATTGTCGATATTTTTCCCGCCGGGCATGAATTTCCCGTGCGGCTTGATTGTTTCGACGACGAGATCGAAACCATTAAAACCTTCGATCCCGTCGAACAGACCAGCCTTGAAAAACTGGAAGCGCTGGAATTGTCTCCGGGCGTCGAGATTTTATTGAACGCCGAAACCGTTTCGGCTTTCAAGGCGGGATATCGCGAATTATTCGGCGCGCAGCAATCGGACGACCCTCTGTTTGAGTCCGTCTCGGCGGGGCATCGTTATCCCGGCATGGAGCATTGGCTGCCCTTGTTTTATGCAGATATTAAAACGATTTTCGATCTTGTGCCCGAGCGCGCGCCGCGCGTTTTCGATCACCAGATCGAGGTGGTCTATGCCGAGCGCATGAAACAAGTGGCCGATTTCTACGCCGCGCGCGTCGAACAGATGCGCCCCGATAAGAACAAGCTCAATACCGGCCCGCGTTACAAGCCCGTGCCGCTTGATAGAATGTTCCTGTCGGAGGCGGAGTGGCAAGCGGCATTGAACGGGCTTGTCGTGCGCCATCTTGTGCCTTTTGCCGATGACGATAACCGCACGAAGCAGGCGCCGAATTTCGCCGCGCAGGCACAGGAAAATCCCGCGGCACCTTATGAACTATTCAAAAAAAACCTGACCGAGTGGGCACCGCGCAAGGTGATGCTTGCCTGTTATTCCGAAGGCTCGCGTGAGCGCGTCAAGCAGCTTTGCACTGAACACGGTGTTTCCGGCCCGGAATTCGTTATCTTGTCGCTGGAGCATGGTTTCATTGCGGATGATCTCGTCGTTATCACCGAACAGGATTTGCTGGGGGACCGTCTGACGCGCCAGACGCGCAAGCGCCGCAATAAATCGGCTCTGCGCGACGCGTCGGAGCTCAATATCGGCGATCTGGTGGTGCATATCGAGCATGGCATCGGCAAATTCGACGGCCTCATCACCATGACCGTGGACGGTGCGGCGCATGATTGCGTGCGCATTCTTTATGCCGATAACGACAAATTGTTCATTCCGGTCGAATCTTTGGATGTTTTGTCGCGCTTCGGCTCGGATCAAAGCAATGCCGCGCTTGATAAATTGGGTGGTGTCGGCTGGCAGTCGCGCAAAGCCCGTGTCAAAAAGAAATTGCTGGAAATGGCCGAAGGGCTGATTGCCATCGCCGCCGCGCGTAAAACGGCGGCCGCGCCGGAAATGTCGCCGCCTGAAGGCCTGTATCACGAATTCGTGGCGCGTTTCCCCTATCAGGAGACGGAGGATCAGGAGCGCTCCATCGCCGATGTCATCGGCGATCTGCATCAGGGCAACGTCATGGATCGCCTGGTTTGCGGCGATGTCGGCTTCGGTAAGACCGAGGTCGCCATGCGCGCCGCCTTTATCGCCGCCATGTCGGGGATGCAGGTGGCGCTTGTCGTGCCGACGACGCTTTTGGCGCGGCAGCATTTTACGAATTTCACGGCGCGTTTCGCCGGATTTCCCGTCAAAATCGCGCAGCTTTCGCGCATGGTAACGACGGCGGAAGCCAATAAAACGCGCGAACAGATGGAAAAAGGTCATGTCGATATCGTCATTGGCACGCACGCCTTGTTGTCCGAAAAAATCAAATTCGCCAATCTTGGGCTTTTGATCGTCGACGAAGAGCAGAATTTCGGCGTCAAGCAAAAGGAAAAACTAAAATCCCTGCGTGAAAACGTCCATGTGCTGACGCTGACGGCGACGCCCATTCCGCGCACGCTGCAAATGTCGATGACGGGCATCCGCGACCTCAGTCTGATCGCGACGCCGCCCGTCGACCGTCTGGCGGTGCGGACTTCGGTTCTGCCATTCGATCCGCTGATCGTGCGCGAGGCGATCATGCGCGAATATTATCGCGGCGGGCAATGTTTCTATGTCGTGCCGCGCCTGTCGGACATGAAAGAAGTCCACGAAACGCTGAATGAACTTGTGCCGGAGATCAAGATCGTCGAGGCGCATGGCCAACTCTCCGCAACCGATCTCGATGAGCGTATGACGGCGTTTTACGAGGGGCAATATCATCTTCTGCTGGCGACCAATATCATCGAAAGTGGTTTGGATATTCCCAACGCCAATACGCTGATCGTGCATCGCAGCGATTTATTCGGCCTGAGCCAGTTGTATCAAATTCGCGGGCGCATCGGGCGTTCCAAGCGCCGCGGCTATGCGTATTTCACCTATAAGGACGATAAACTTTTGTCCGAAAGCGCCAAACAACGCCTGCACGTGATCGGCACGCTGGACACCCTGGGGGCGGGCTTTCAACTGGCCAGCTATGACATGGATATTCGCGGGGCGGGGAATTTGCTGGGCGAGGAGCAATCCGGCCATATCAAAGAGGTCGGCGTCGAATTGTATCAGCATATGCTGGAGGAGGCGGTGCAGGCCGTACGTTCGGGCAAGGGTATGGACGAGGTGCTGGATGATGAATGGTCTCCGACGATTAATCTGGGACTTCCGGTTTTGATCCCGGAAAAATACGTCACCGATCTTCCGGTGCGCCTGAGTTTGTATCGCCGCCTTGCGGGCCTGACCGAACAACACGACATCGACGCTTTTGCCGTGGAATTAGTCGACCGCTTCGGCCCGATGCCGGATGAGGTGAAAAATCTTCTCGACGTGATGACGATCAAGCATCTGTGCAAACGCGCGGGAGTCGAGAAAATCGAGGCCGGCCCCAAAGGCGCGACCGTCACTTTCCGTCGCAACCAGTTCGGCCCGGTGGAGAAACTGCTCGCCTATGTACAAAAACAGATGGGAACGGTCAAATTGCGCCCTGACCAGAAACTCAGCTATTTGCGCGCCTGGGACGATGTTTCTTTACGTCTCAAGGGCGTGCGCGGTCTTGCCAATGACCTCGCCGAGATGGTAGCATAGGCCCATGGCTGATCGTAAAATCCGCGAAATACTGGAAAAAGCCAAAGGACAGGCGAAGCTGACCGAACAGGCGGTGCGCACGTTGATCGAGCGCGACCATAAATTCCTGCTGGAACTGGTAACGCCTTATCTGGACGGCATTATCGCGCATTCCATCGATCGCGCGCGCAAAGGCACGGGTCTGGCCGAGCCGCCTGCGCCGAAAAAACCGGAGCCGCTTCCTAAAGTCGTCAAAAAATCCAAAGCGCCGACAAAACCCGCGTCATCGGGCGGTTTGGACGGATTGCTGGATGCGTGGGCAAAGAAATTCGAGACGGATGAAAAACCGTCCAACGGAAAAAAGGTTTCCGAGCGTCATATCGACGCGATCAAGGCGCTTTCCAAGAAAAACTAGATCTGAAGTGATAGGCTCATCAGATTGGCCATGGCGCTTTGCGCGTTATAGCCGCCGCCCGCATCGTTGAACAGCAACGAGATCGGGCTGTTGATGCTGCTTGCGCCGCCGCCGCTTAATTGTACTTGCGTCAGATAGCGGATAAGGAATTTTTCGGTATAGGCATTGACCTTGTAAGGGTTTTCGCTGTCGGTTTCACGGTTGCCATTCAGAATATCGATTGTCCCCGCCAGTTTGCCCAGCTCCAGCGTGGCGGAACGATTATCTGCCTCAAGGCGTCGTTTTGCGCTATCGACCAGATAGGCCACATCGTCCAGAGCGCTGATAATCGCGGCAGAGCCGTTGCCCATTTCAGCCAATAGGTCGGTGATGGCGGCCGAGACGTCGGCTTCGAATCCCGATTGTGCACGGAAGGTGATGTCTTTTCCGGTGCTCAATGCGCCAAGCTTGATATCCGTTTGATCGGCCGACAGCAGGTTTTTCCCCTCTACGGTTGCAGCGGTAACAGCTGCCGTCAACTGTTGTTTAAGGGCATATATCTGGCTGTCAAGACTTCCTTTGGGATCATAGGTTCCGATGATCTTGTCAAGAATGGGTTTCTCACGGTTCAACCCTTCTTTGGCAGCGTCTGAGGCGGTCGTAACCTGAATGGCCGCGATTTCAAGAGCTGCTGCGTCACCCTGAGTGCTGAGGGAGGCTGCGTCGAGAACGTCAGAAATCGCGGTGGCAAGATCATAGCCGCCCTGAACCAGAATCGTCTGACCGTTGATGATCTCATAACTTTGGTCGGCGATATTGTTGAGGAAATTGTCCAGACCGGAATCGGAAGCGTTTTCAATCAGGTCGCGTATTTCACTACGCAGGGCATTGAATTCGTTTTCCAGATCGGCGCGGCTTTCGAGGGAAGAACGGTTTCGCGATTCTGTTGCCAGCTCGCCGATTCTGCCAAGTTTTTCTTCGATTTGGGCAATGCGGTTCAGGGAGTCGTCCACCGAACGCTTGCCGTCGAGCAAGGATTCGCTGTTCAGTGTAGCCGCAGCGAAGTATGAGGCACCGACTTCGTTGAGAGAAAGGATATCGGCAGCCATCGTTTCACCAATGGCGTTCATTCTATCTTTGGAAATCAGAATTCTGCTTTGTGCAGTCACGATATTGGCGGTGTCTCCGCTACCTGAAATATTGTCGAAGGCAGTCTGCGCCGTGGCAATCATGTTCTGGACATCCGAGATATCATGGCGGCTGAAAGTGTATTCGGTGCCTGCGTCGTCAATGATAACGGTCACGGTATCGTTCGCGCCGTTTTGCAGAATGTTCTGCGTTGAGCCATCAGGCACTTGCACGGCGGCGGCATTCAATGCATCGGTGATGAATCCGGCATAGGCGTTGAATTGGGATTTCAGCGCAGCGAGGTCTGCACCGGGCTGTGAAATCTGATTGGTCAGGTCTTCAAGAGAGTTTAGATAGCCACCAATTTTTTGATAGGCTGAAGCGCCGCCACGCAATAATTGTTCAGCGCGCACAAGCTCCGGCACGGCGGCTTCCTGCACGGCGATCAGCGCGGCATTTTCGCCGCCCGGATCCGTCACGGTAGCAAGGTTCGCATAGTCCGAACCAAGCTGGAGCAACTGATCGCTCAAGGCTCTGATTTGGGCCACGGCAGCGTCGCTGACTTTGAGGCTGGATTCAAGAAGTGTGTAATCTTGTTGTGCGCGGTCGATTTGCGACGGCGTGATCGTCGAACTGATGCCGGTCAGCTTGGGCAGATCAAGGCGGCGCGAGACAGCAGCGGCTTGGGTTTCGACGGGTTGCACGGCCAGTTGCGGCGGCAGATTAAAAGCGGTGCTGAACACGTCGCGCAATACGCGGTCGCCCAAAATCCCATAAGCATCTTTGACGGTCGAGATGTTGCGCGCGAAATAGGCCGTCTGGCGCAGGGCGTTGTCCTGTTCGCCCAGAGTTTCCTCAAAACGGTTGCGGATATAGCCATCGACCAGGCTGTCGCGGCGAATCTTTAGCTCAAAGCTGTTCATATCGCGGTCAAGGCGAAGGCTTTGGGCGAATTGCTTGAAGCGCGGATCGGCCAGACGGTTGACCAGCGCGCCGGTATCGTTCGGGTTTTCGCTGAGAATTTTCTTGATACGTCCTGCATTATTGATCTCGGCACCGAGGCCGTGCGCATCCAAAACGAATTGCAGCAGGCGGCGATCCTTCATCAGATCGTCGATGCTTTTGACATCCGGCGCTTTTTTCTGGAAGTATTCGATCTCGCGTTGGACGCGCGGGTCTTTGGAAAAACGATCCATGTATTTCTTCGGGTCTTTCTGCAAGACCCGCCAGGCCGTGGCTGAATCCAGCCCGTATAAACCCGGTATGATGATCGTCATGTTTCCTCGACAGACAATGCGCCAGTCTCCATTCTAGCGCGAAAGGGCTTGGAGAAGTCTTAATTCAATATAATGCAAAAATTAGGCCAAAATTAAAAAAGCCGGAGTTTTTTAAGTATTCGTTATCAAAGATACCCCTCTCCCGGCGGGAGAGGGCCGGGGTGAGGGGTTACGCAAGTGCAGAATGGATCCAAAACCCTCACCCGACGCTGACGCGTCGACCTCTCCCAAAAGGAGAGGTGAATTTGCAGTTAGACTCCCTCTCCCGCCGGGAGAGGGTATTCCGCTTACCGCAGGAAGATGTGCACTTCGGGGCTGCGGGCCTGCGGGCTGCGCGTCGCGGAGAGTTTGACGCGGTTGCCGGGGATGCCCATCTGGGCCATGGAACGGGCGACGTTCTGGGCGTTGGTTTGGGCGTCCGAGCTGGCCAGAGCGCCTTGAGCAGGGTTGTTGCCCGGCGGGGCCACGGCCACGACCTCGAACGAGACGTTCGGATAGCGCTGGAGCGCCTCGGAAGCGGCCAGATAGATGGCCTGTTCATATTCCACGCCCGGACGGTCGAAACGGATCACGACCAGCGGCTTGGTTGGGTTGAACCCGGCAGCGGGAGCAAGGCGGGCGGCGGCCATATCCGGGTCACCCGGCAGAGCCGAGGCGGGCGAGAAAAAGGCACGGTTGGCCAGCGACTGGCCGTAAAGCTCGCCATTGGCGATGGCCAGCGTCATGGTTTGGAGATTGCGGCGTTCCGTCGCCAGATAGCTGGTGCGGCGGTTGATGTCGTTGTTGACGTCGGTCAGCTGGCGGTCAATGCGCACCACGAGGCGGTTCACTTCGTCCTCCAGTCCGGTCAGCGACACATGGTCTTCGTCGACCGCGCCCGACAGGCCGTAAGTGGCGCGGACGGCTTCGAGCAGATAGGACGCAACCGAAGCATTCGACGAAATGTCATTGGCCAGAACGGTCAGCGTGCTGATGTCGCTGGAGAGGGCTTCAAGTTTCTGTTGGGCGATCTGGGCCTGTTCAACCAGGATCGGGTTGCCCGGCGTGGTGCCGCCCTGCAAGCGGGCATTGATGCTGGCTGTGGTGCTGTAATAGCTGCCGGCGTTTTCCTCGGCGCGCGACTGGAGGTCTTTCAGGCGAGCCGTATAGGTGTTGTAAAAATCCTCGATCTTCGTCTTGTCGGCGCGCAGCTGCGCGATCTTGCGCGAGACGATGGTTTCCTTGAAGTCATAGGGTTTGTCTTCTCCGCTGACCGAGCTTTTGATCACAACGGGCGTTTTGCCGTCGGATTTCGTGTCGCTCATCCTGCCCAGAGCCTGTCGGTCCGAGGCGGGGGCGTTATAGGTGAAACCATTCGTTTTGTCGGCGGCCGGCGGGGCGCTTTCGACGCTCGAGCAAGCGGTGAACGAGGCAGCCAGGACAATCAGAGGAAGAAGACGTAAAATCAGCACGTTGGAACCCTGCGGCAAGGAGTAGAGAAAATGGTTAATCCTGCATAGGCGAGATTTGAGACAAAAGCAAGATACCGAAGAGGTTAGACCCTTATTTTCTTGCCTGCAAGGGGATTTTAGCCACAGTTTCTTTCCAAATAGAAAACAAGACTTGCCTTTTGGGCCGTTTTTGCTATCCTGCGCCCCGCTCCTGAACGGGGGCTTTTGACGGGCACCCGTAGCTCAACGGATAGAGCATCTGACTACGGATCAGAAGGTTTGAGGTTCGAATCCTCACGGGTGCGCCAGTATTAAAGGGAACGGTTTTGGACCGTTCCCTTTAATAATTTTGGTGTGAATAATTTTTGGTGTGCTTGTAAGGAATTTGAACCTCAAACCGATAAAATAAGAGGTTCGATGGCTATTCGCGA
>CBFGSX010000005.1:0-27200 GCA_965651535.1 uncultured Alphaproteobacteria bacterium
GAAATGTCCGACAAAGGGTTACAGGAAGTCTTTAATCCTTCGTCTTTATTCCTGTCCGATCGCAGCGAGAACGTCCCCGGCAGTGTCGTCTTTGCCGGAATTGAGGGCACGCGCCCCGTTCTGGTCGAAATTCAAGCCCTCGTCACCCCTACCTCCTATGGCACGCCACGCCGCGCCGTGGTCGGCTGGGACGGCAACCGTCTGGCCATGGTGGTCGCGGTTCTTGAGGCGCGTTGCGGCCTTGCCCTGGGCGGGCGCGATATTTATCTCAACGTCGCGGGCGGTTTGCGGGTCACGGAACCCGCTGCCGATCTGGCCGTAGCCGCAGCGCTGATTTCCGCGCTGGATAACACCGCCCTGCCGCGCGGCACGGTGGTCTTCGGCGAGCTGGCGCTGTCGGGCGAAGTGCGGGGCGTCGGCCAAATGGAAGCGCGCCTCAAGGAGGCCGCCAAGCTGGGCTTTGAAACCGCTTTCACCCCACCGCGCAGCGCGAAATCGGCTCCGCTCGAAACGCGCGCGGTCAAACATATCCGCGACCTCTTGTCCTTGTGCGGCGGGCGCATTAAAAATCAGAAACAAGCCGCCAATGAGTAAAAAATAATGACACCTCTTATTTTCGACATTCTGGTCGTATCGTGCCTTTTGCTTTCCGTCGGGATTGGATTCCTGCGCGGCTTCTGCAACGAAGTTTTTACCATCATTGGCTGGATCGCCGCCATTGTCGCCACCATCTATTTCACGCCGGTGCTTAAGCCGGTGGGTCGCAATCTGATCGAAAAGGAATGGCTCGCCGACATCTCCACGGCCTCGGCAATCTTCCTTGTCACGCTGGCCGTCGTCTCCGCCATCAGCTATTTCACCACCAGAACCCTGCACCAAAGCAAGCTCGGCATCGTCGACCGCGCGGGCGGATTTTTCTTCGGCATATTGCGCGCCGTGATCCTGTTCGGGCTGGGTTACCTGCTCGTCGCCTATGTCTGGGAGCCAGAAGATCGCCCGGACTTTATCAAGGAAGCGAAATCGCGTCCGTTCCTTGAGGCCTCGGCCAGCTGGACGCAGGCCGTCATTCCGCTGTGGGAGGACAAAGTTCGCATCTCGGAAAATGATCCACCGCTCGCCGAGACGATCGAGGAAAATGTGGAGACGCTGAAAAAAGACACAAAGAAAAAAGTCCAAGAAAAGCTCAAAGAAAAGCAGAATGAAATCATCGAAAAACTGGTCGAATAAGACCGTCGTCATCACCGGGGCATCGCGCGGCATCGGACGGGCGATTGCCGCGGTGTTGGGCGCGCAGGGCGCGCACGTGATTGCCGTCGCGCGCACCATTGGTGGGTTGGAAGAACTGGACGACGAAATCAAGTCATCCGGCGGATCGGCCACGCTCGTGCCGCTGGATGTCACCGATACCGCAAAATTGCAACAACTCGGGCCGCAGCTGATCGGGCGCTTTCCGAAGATTGATCTGGTGGTCGGCGCGGCGGGTTACCTGAGCAAACTGACTTCCGTGGCGCAAGGCCCGATGGAACATTGGACGCGCGCGCTGGCAACCAACGCGACCGCGAACCTGACCCTGATCCAAAGCCTGCATCCGCTTTTGAAAGGCGCCGAAAAGCCGCGCGCGGTCTTTATCGGCGCGAATGAGAATTTGCTCGGAAAAGCCTATTGGGGATTTTACGGTGCCAGCAAGGCCGCGCTCGAGGCGCTGGTCAAAAGCTATGCCGAAGAAAACCCCGAAATCAGAATTGACGTTTGGACACCCGAAGCGACGAAAACGCGCCTGTTCGAGGAAGCCTTCCCGGGCGACACGAAAATCGCGCTGAAGACGCCCGAGGAAACGGCGGCAATATTTATGGATTACTTATCCGTATAAGGATTTTTCGATTTCCGCAGAGAAAACCGGATCGGCACGCCAGGAAAGTTGAATTCCTCACGCAAGCCGTTGACAAGATAACGCTGATAGCTGTCGGGCAAATCGCCCGGACGGCTCACCCATAGTGCAAATGTCGGCGGGCGCGCCTTGATCTGGGTCATATAGCGCAGGCGGTTCGAACGGCCCGAAGCCATGGGCGGCTGATGCGCGGATTCCATACGCGCCAGAAAACGGTTGAGCGGCGCAGTCGCCACGCGGCGGTTCCAGATGCCATAGGTATCAATGACCATAGACAGCAATTTATCGACACCCTTGCCCTTGAGCGCCGACAACGTGACCATCGGTACGTCCTTGACTTGCGAGATGTCAAAGCCCAGCCGTTCACGCAATTCCTTGCGCTTGGCTTCACCGTCCGCTACCTCGTCCCATTTGTTGACCGCGACGATCAGGGCACGGCCTTCATCAACGACATGGGCGGCGATGGATTGATCCTGATGCTCGAATTCCTGTGTAGCGTCCAGCACCAAAATAACGACATGCGCCAGACGGATGGCGCGCTGCGTTTCCACGGCAGACATTTTTTCAATGCGGTCGACAATTTTATGCCGTTTACGCAACCCTGCCGTATCCACCAGACGAAACCGACGGTCGTCGAAAATCCAGTCCACGGAAACGGAATCGCGCGTTGTTCCCGCCACGGGCGAAGTAATGGCACGCTCCTCGCCGATGATGGCATTGAGCAAAGTCGACTTGCCGACATTGGGCCGTCCGACAATGGCAATCTTGATCGGCTTGTCAGGATCTTCGACCTCTTCGGGAATTTCTTCGTTGTCCAGGTCGGCGCCTTCTTCGATTTCGATAAAGGCATCCTGTTCGTCCTCGACCGTTTCGATAGCTTCTTCTTCGGGGAAATATTTCTCCAGCGCATCGTAAAGATCGTAAAAACCGTCATTATGCGCCGCTGAGATCATGACCGGCTCGCCGAAACCGAAAGCCAGTGCATCAACGGCTGTTTCACGCGATTTCTTCGTATCGGATTTATTGACCAGCAATACGATCGGTTTGTTCCATTTGCGAATATCCCGCGCCATCTGACGGTCTATTTCGGTGATACCTTCCTGTCCGTCGATGACGAACAGCAACACGTCGGATTTCATTACCGCGGCGCGGGTCTTTTCCTGCATCTGGCGGCGGACGACATCGTCGCCCTTGACGTTTTCCAATCCCGCCGTGTCCATGATATTGAAACGGCGGTCCTGAAGCGACCCTTCGGCAAGACGGTAGTCGCGCGTCAGACCGGGCGTATCATGCACCAGCGCCAGCTGTTTACCCGCAAGGGCATTGAACAGCGACGATTTCCCGACATTCGGGCGTCCGATGAGCGCGATTGTAATCATTATCTATAGGCCGCCAGTTTGCCGTTATCCGTTAGAATCAGCAGCGTGTTATCGACCACAACGGGCGGCAACATGACGATGCCCGGCAAGCTCATGCGAGAGACAATCTTGCCTGTTTTCGGATCGATCCCGAGCATCTTGCGGTTGCTGCCTGCAAGGATTAATCGTCCGCCCGCCAGAACAGGCCCGTGCCAAAAAATCGGGTCTTCGCGGCTGTCAGGCTTGCGATAACGCGGCAGATCCGTTGCCCAGCGCAATTTACCATTCCCCTTGACCAACGCCACGAGCTGGTTCTGCGGCGTCAATAGGAATACGCTGTCGACCGATACCAGAGGCGTTTGCAACACGCCAAATTCCTTTTGCCAGACGCGATCGCCCGAAGGCACATGAATCGCAAGGGTTCGGGACGATACGTTGCCGACAATGACATGATCTTCATCGAGCACGGCATGGCCGCGAAAGCCGGACAAACTCGTAACGGAACGGCTCTGGAACTCGGACAGACCGGTCAAATTGTCCGTCCAGGCTTCCTGACCGGTTTCGGCGCGCAACGCGGCCACATCGCCCGAGGAATAAGTCGCTACAACGACGCTGCCTTCGACTGCCGGGCCGGGCGCACCGAGCAATCCGGCACTTTCATGAACACCCTCATGGCGCCAGAGGATCGCACCGGACTGCGCGTCCAATGCTACGGTCTCGTCCTGAAGCGTGAGAACGAAAACCCGACCATCCTGCACCGTCAATGCGGTGCGCACGGGCTGCTCGATCGGCGTGCGCCAGATTGTTTTGCCCGTCTGGGGATCAATCGCCAATACGTCGCCGACGCCGTCTGTTGCATATAATTTTCCGGAGGCATAAGCCAGTCCCGGCGAAACCGGGAGCGAACGCTCTCCGCGCGGGAAGATGCTTTCGCGCCAGATCCTGTCGCCGTTCTTCAGGTTGAGCGCCACGATTTCGCCATCGGTATTCGCGGCAAAAACACGACCGCCTGCCACAACCGGTGCCGTCACAAGCCTACTTTCTTTGTCCGAACCGTCCCCGATATCGGTCATCCATACTCTTTTTATCTTTTTTCCTAAAGCCAAATGCGGCGGACGCTTGGCAGCGTTACCTCCCGATTGCGGCCAAGCGGCATTGACAACCGGTTCGAGGATCACCATCGACGCTTCAGAGGCTTCCTTGTCGACTTCCAGCCCGGCCTGCGCGTGTAGAATTGGAATACGCTCGCCCGGAAGCGGCGGTTTCTTATCTGTGCCACAGGCGACCAGCAAGCCGGATAAAAGCAAAGCGGAAAAAAGACGCATCATGGCGCTCACTCCTCACGCAGGGCTCGGGCGCGTTGGCGAATGGAATTGGGAACTGAGCCGTCCATAGACAAGCTCTCAAACAATTTGGCGGCCTCCTCGCGGCGGCCCAATTTGCGCAGGATCAGCCCCTTGAACTCCAACGCCGAAGCGCGGAACGGCGCGTCTTCTTTAATCAACGGATCGACACGCGCCAAAAGTGCTTTGGCGTCCTTGCCCTCTACCAGCCCCAAACGCACCACGTGCAACTGGGCCAGATCGCGCAAGGCGGTATCGCCGCTTTGTTCGGCCGCAGCCTTATACAACAGCGCTGCTTTCGCCTTGTCCCCATCGGCCTCGACCGCCTGCGCGGCATATAGATGGGCCACCGTTTTCAAAGGCTTGTCCGTCGTATCCACAAGCGCAACCAGCCTGTCGGCCTCCCCGACCTCGAGAATCGTCAACAAGCGATCGGTTTGCAACGTTAAATTCCGCGTCATATGATTGTGCCAGAAAACCCCGGCTGCCGTCGCCAGAACAGTAAAAACAGCCACGGTAACAGCCGCTTGGCCGTATTTGGCCCACAAAGCCTTGATCTGCTTTGTGCGCAATTCGTCGTTAATCTCCAGAAACAGGTCGGCCATTGCCATTCTCCAAGCGTTTGGCACGATATACCACCAAATCCCCAAGGCTGCAAACCGCCTGAAATCGCCCTTAACCCCCATAAAAAGGCTTGCATTAGGAGGGGTGAATCGCTATGTCTGTTGGCCTGTCTAAAGGGTCCCCTTCGTCTAGAGGCCTAGGACACCTCCCTTTCACGGAGGCGACAGGGGTTCGAATCCCCTAGGGGACGCCAAGACCTTCTTCAATATCCTGTAATTTAAGGATAATTTTTATTCAGCCTTAAAAGTTTTGAATTGACTGCACAAATCACTGTGCTGACAGACATCAAAACGGCACCGAGAGCTGGGCTTAGCACAAGTCCCCATGGGGCTAGTGCGCCCGCCGCCGCAGGAATAGCGAAGGCGTTATAGCCCGTGGCCCAGAGCAAATTTTGGATCATCTTGCTGTAAGTGGCCTTGGCCAATCCGATAATCGCCGCCACATCGTTTGGATTGCTTTTGACAAGAATAATGTCGGCGGTTTCAATGGCCACATCCGTCCCCGCGCCAACGGCAATTCCCACATCTGCCTGAGCCAGTGCCGGGGCATCATTCACGCCGTCGCCCGTCATGGCAACGATCAGGCCGCGTGACTGAACTTCCTTGATCTTGGCGGCTTTTTGATCCGGTAGAACTTCGGCAATAACTTCATCAAGACCGATTTCCTTGGCCACGTATTCGGCCACTTCTTTCTTATCCCCGGTCAGCATGATGCAACGGACACCTATGTCTTTGAGCCGGGCAATCGCCTGCTTGCTTTCTGGTCGGATAATGTCGGCCAGCGCAATCGCGCCTTTTAGTTCATCATCTATCAGCACGAATATGACCGTTTTGCCTTGCTTGCCAAGTTCCATGATCCGGGGATCGTCGGCCTTGATGTTGTTTTCGCGCAAGTAGCCGGGGCTGACGGCTTTGACGTTTTTACCTTTTACGTTTCCTTGTGCACCTTTGCCCGGAATAGCCTTGAAATCGTCAACCGGCCATTTCTCTTTTGAATCCCGAACAATGCCTTGGGCTATGGGGTGTTCCGAGTGCTGTTCGATAGAAGCGGCGTAGATTGTGAGTTCATCGGCACTCATATTGCCGAATGTCAGAACATCGGTAATGCCAAACTCGCCTTTGGTCAGTGTGCCGGTCTTGTCAAAGATAATCGCTTGTGTGTTGCGGGCCTGCTCGAAGGCCGTGCGGTTGCGGATCAAAAGACCGTTTCGCGCAGCAAGAGCCGTCGATACCGCCACCACCAAAGGAACGGCCAAACCCAAAGCATGCGGGCACGAAATGACCAGAACGGTCACGGCCCGTTCAAGGGCAAAAGACAAATCTTCGCCTGTGAAAAGCAGCCAGATAAACAATGTCAGGGCGCTGACCGAAAGCGCGATAACCGTCAACCAGAACGCAGCGCGGTTTGCCAAATCCTGTGTTTTCGACTTGCTGGCCTGTGCTTCGCGCACCAGCTTGATAACACCGGACAGGAAACTCTCCTCGCCCGTATGTTTGACCTCTATCGTAATCGCGCCTTCGCCGTTGATGGCGCCGCCGATCACCGTATCGCCCTTATTCTTGGCAACGGGTTTTGATTCCCCGGTCAGCATGGATTCATTCGTCGAAGTCTGGCCTTTGAGGATCATACCATCCGCAGGAATCTTCTCGCCTGGCTTGACCAGAATATGATCGCCGCTGTTCAATTCTGCCACGGGCACGTCTTCGACATTGCCGTCAGGTTTATTGCCGTCAGGTTTAATGCGGTGTGCCGTATCGGGCATCAGGGCCGCAAGCTGTTCCAGCGCCTTGCCTGCGCCCATAACCGATTTCATCTCGATCCAGTGACCAAACAGCATGATGTCGATTAACGTCGCCAGTTCCCAGAAGAAATCCATTCCTTCCAGACCCAGCGTAATCGCAACGCTATAAAGATAAGCCGCCGTGATCGCCACGCCGATCAGGGTCATCATGCCGGGATTGCGGGCTGTTACCTCGTCTTTCAAGCCGGTGAGAAAAGGCCAGCCGCCATAGAAGAAAATGACGCTGGACAGCACAGCCAGAATAGAGCTGTCGCCGGAAAAACGGATACTTTCTCCCAAGCCGAGAAAATGTTGAATCATGGGAGAAAGTGCCAGCACGGGCACGGAAAGAATCAGGCTGATAAAGAAACGCTTTTTGAAATCATCGACCATATGGCTATGATCGTGATGTTTATGTCCTGCATGGGAATCATTGGCTACAGGATGATGTCCGTGATGTGCCGTGCAAGAATGTTCTTCGGCTTTCATGTGGCTGTTGTGATGGTCGTGACTCATCGCTTATCTTCCTCCTTGCCGTGATTTTTGTGTCCGTCATGCCTATGTCCAAATATATGCATGAGCGGGCAGGCCAATAGAATTAAGTATGGCAAGGCCACAGCCAAATGTTCAAGGTGAACGGTCAGCAGATAAAAGCTGACCCCGGCCAAAGCCAGAATCAACGCAATGCCTCTCCACGAAAGAACGCAAGCCAAAAAACCTTTGTGCTCATGGGAAGAACCCTTGTTGTGACTCATAATACTCTCCTCAATAGTTTTCAGACCCTGTATGTGTTGAGGGGGCATACAACCCTTCCCGCTTGATATAGGCCATGGTGTCGGCATGGAGAAGTTCCTGCGCGGCGGCGTGACGCTCCGCCGACAGAGCTTCGCGGGCCTGGGTTGCGGCCATATCGTAAAGCGGATTTTCCAGCACGATCCAGCTGCCCGATTTTTGCAGTTCCGAAGGCTTGGAAACGCGGGCGGCGGAAAATTCCTTGGATGCCGGCATCGCGTCCAAACCCTCGAAGCCCGGCCTTTGAAAAATGACCAACGAAACCTCACCAAGGATTTCCGCATAGTCATGGCCCCATTGATGGAACGCCTTCCAGTTATCCGTACCCATCATGAAAAACAGATGATCGCCGGGATGGGTTGCACGCAGATTGCGCACTGTGTGGATCGTTTCGGTCGAGGACTGGTTTTCCTCGATGCGGCTGGCTTCCATTTTCGGGCGATCCGCGAGAATCAACTCCACCATTTTTACGCGATGATCGAAGGGTGCCATGGTTTTCGGATCCTTATCGACATTCTGGGGGCAGACGACCCACAACATTCGATCAAGACCCAAAGAAGAAAATGCATAATCCGCCAAATCCTTATGCGCAATGGTCGGCGGATTGAACGAACCGCCGAACAAACCCATATTCGCCATAAACGCTCTCCCTTGCGTCTCCGATTACAGCCCGCTACAAAGTAGGGCGACGATTAACCGCTAGCCTATCGGGTTGTATGACAAAAACGGTTACAGCGCCACGCCTTGAGCATATTGGCTTTGAGAATCTTTTTCTCAAGATAGCTGAGTCCGAAGCTGAAATTCAAGCGGCACAACGCCTCCGCTATGATGTTTTTTATCGAGAAATGGGGGCTGTGTCCGTGCGTGACATGGCGCGTCTGGAACGCGACTATGATGAATATGACCCTGTCTGTGAGCATCTTTTGCTGATCGACAAGAACGTCTCCGGCGATAAAAACGTAATTGGCACCTATCGTATGCTCCGTCAGAAAACGGTCGAATCCGCGAATATTCCTTTTTATACCGAAACGGAATTCGACCTGACCCGCTTGCGCGCCCAAAACAGCAACATCATGGAAATCAGCCGCAGCTGCATCCATCCGTCCTATCGCGGCAAACACGCCATCAACCTGTTGTGGAGGGGAATTGCAGCCTATGTCTTTGGGTACAACGTTGACTATCTAATCGGCGTGCCCAGTTTTCATGGGACAGACTTGCATCACGAAGAGCGCAACCTCGGCTATTTGCGAACCTTTCATACGGCGCCCGAAGACATTCGTCCACGTACCCTTGAACCGCACTATGTCCCCTTGCCGGAGATTCCCTCCGACCGGTTTGATCGAAAGCATGATTTCATGCAATTACCCCCCCTGATCAAAGGCTATTTGCGTGTCGGTGCTGTGATTGGCGACGGTGCATTCATCGACCGTCAATTCAACTGTATCGACGTCTGCATGGTTATGCCGATCAAGGGCGTGGCCGATCGCTACCTCAGGCATTATACGCGCGATGCGTGATTTTCTCTCTCATGGGCGCGCATTTTTGAAACTGGTGCTATTTGCACTCGTGACGCTGGTGCTTATCCCGTTCCAACTGATTTTCATGATTATCATCTGGCATCCGAAACGCCAAAGCTCAATTGTACGCCTATGGTATTGGCTGATACTGAAAATATGCGGTATCCGTGTGACCGTCGCGGGAAAAAAGCACCTCCTCAAAGGACAAAAGATCATCCTCTGCAACCATATCAGCTATTTGGATATTCTTGTCCTCGGCGCGGTATTGGACTGTTTCTTCGTTGCCAAAAGCGACGTCGCCGATTGGCCTGTCTTTGGCTTCCTCAGCAAGATCGGCAACACTATATTCATCAGCCGAAACCGCGCCCATATCCGTTCCCAATCGCAGAAAATTACCGCGGCACTTGAGAACGGAAAAACATTGTTGATTTTTCCCGAGGGCACAACAGGAAACGGCCGCATGGTGCTGCCGTTCAAGAGCGGGCTTCTGAACAATTTACCCAAGAGCCTCTCTCTCCAGCCCGTTACATTGGCTTATACGCATTTAAATCGACGGCAGATGCGTACGCCATCAGATTTCGATAAGGTAGCCTGGTATGGCGCTATGACCCTTGCGCCGCATCTTTGGAGGGTGTGGCAACAGCGGAGTTTTCATTCACAGGTGACAATTCATCCACCCTTTGAAGCGCAAAATCAGGCACCAAAAGAGCTGGCGCTTCGGGCGCAGGAGATTGTATCGGAAGGCTTCTCTGCTCTGACAGAACATCGCACATAAGCTTTTCGTATTGCGCTAAAATATCTTCCCAACGGAACATTTCGACATGGCGTTTGCGTGCCGCCTGGCGGCAGCGGGCGATGGCGGCGACATCGTCGGCAAAGATATCCAAAATCCGGGATAATTGAACCTCATCCGAAAAATATGTTCCCGCCTCACCGGCCACCCAGCGATTGAAGGCATTGTCGTGTGCGATCACGGCATTCCCCGCACCCAAAGCTTCAACCAAAGACGGGTTTGTGCCGCCTACTGTATGACCATGCAAATAAGCCAATGCATGAAAACGCAGAGACTGCACTACCGGCGCATCGAAAATCGCGCCGGGAAAGATAACTTCGTCCGAGGCCGCTTCGCGGATCTGTTGATGATAGGTGTTGGTTTTATAAAAATTCCCAAGAACCACGAGCTTCATGCCGCGCGTTCGACAGCTCCAGGCACGAACAATTTCAAGAATACTATTCTCTGGCTCGATGCGCGCAATCGACACCATGTATTTCCCTGGCTCGAGCGCGTATTTCTTAAGAAGATCGACATCGGCGGCGGCCACTTCCGGCGCGCCATAGGCAATCATCGTCGTCTTGGTGGGATTGAAATGGCCGTGCAGCATTTTTTCAATCTCCGGGTGGTCGGCAATCACGCGATCCGCAGCCCTCCCCGCAAGATGGTAGTTTGTATAGAACCATAGCTTGAGCGGCCACGACCATTTGCCGCGCCGCCATTCAACGCCATCCATGTTGATGATTTGTTTTTTCTGCCACAATTTCGGTAAAAGATTTAGCACGCCGGTGTTATATCCCAGAGTCAACCAAACACCGCTCTCACGTCGGCGAGCGTGCCATACACTACGCCAGTCAAATAAAGCAGTTCCCAAAGCTCCGCCCAAGACTTTTCCAAGGACGGACACATAAGGTGAAATTTGGATGAGCTCAACATCTTGCCAGTAATTTTCACGCGTGACAGGGGACGGCCATTCATCCTGACAATATACCGTGACGCGCCAACCTTTTTGTGCAAGATACAAGGCCAGATTCTGGGCAAAGGTTTCAAAACCGCCATGCCGGGCTGGAATGCCGCGTGTGCCCAGTATTGAAACCGATTTATCCATCATCCCTGGTGCCATCCTCCCCCAGAACACCTATAATGCCCTCAAGATAGCGGTCTTCATGGAATTTATCAAGAAAACGTGCCCGCGCAGCCCTGCCATGGCTTTCCAGCCTGTCCGACGCATCCAGATACGCGGCGATCGCCTCGGCTAAAGCCTGTGGATTTCGAGGCTCGAACAGACGTCCGCATACACCGTCGATCACGATGTCACTCAATCCTCCGTGGTCGGCGGCAATCACGGGCAAGCCATGCGCCATTCCCTCGACCGCAACAAGGCCAAAAGGTTCCGGATCGGTGGAAGGCACCAGCACCACATCGGCCCATTGATAATGGAAGTCGGGATTGGGATCAAACGTCCACATCTCAACCATACTCTGCCATTTCTCGGAAACGATTCTTTCCATCAAAGCGTCACGAAAATGCTCCTGCCCTTCAAAAACGCTGCCGACAAAGCGCATCTGAACCTTGCGTCCATCGGCCCGAAGAATGGCCAGAGCATCCAAAGCCAAATGGTGTCCCTTCCAGCTGTTAATCCGTCCGATCAACAATAGGCGAAGCGCCCCTTCCTGTTGTTTCTCTTCGGAGACATTCCTGAAATGGCGTATATCGGGTATACCGTTAGAGACAACTCTTTTGTTGCGAACAGAAGGAAAAGCCAAAGCCGTCGCATTCGAATTAGCGACCAGACGGATCGGGGAAAACGCCAGGATCTTGTTTAAAAAGGCCGCACTCCATCCAGACGGCAACTCATGCGCGTGGAGAATAAATGGCCTGCGAAAAACAAGGCTAACAAGAATATAGCTAAATACGGTAACCGTGTTGATATAAACGATATCATGCGCGCGGCTTTGCTGAAAGGCCGTATACAACGCTCGCGGAATTTTAAGTATCCCACGCCAATAACGCGGGTGAAAATGCGCCAAACGCATCACCCATAAATCACCATAATGAATATTCTTGGTGTAAGAAAGAATTTCAGCCACGATCGGCCCGGCCTGGGGCAAATGAACCGTGATATGCGCTTGAGGCCATTTTGTGCGAATAGCCTTCAATGATTGAATAAAAACCCGATCCGATCCGTAAAGCTCATACCCTTGATGAATGCACAGGAACCGTGGTGTTTCAATCATACTTTATTATCTCGTCAAGCCACTCCAATTTCGACCGGATAAGTCGACGGAGATGCTTGCCATCATACCCCTGAACCAACCTGTCATGCAAATCAAAAGCTAGTTGATCCAGAAGGTATAGTATTAAAGCGTCTGTCATCGCCTCATGCTCAAACCAATTCCTTTTGAAAATCAAACTCTTCAGGGAACGATGGCGCGACCGAAGTGCCGCCGGTTGCAGAATGAAATGAAACACATCATACCACGGTGTACGCCATCCTGCGCGTTCATAGTCCACCAGAACAATCTTTTCATCCGGAGTTACAAACATATTCCATGGGGTTGCATCGCCATGCACCGGCACCAAAGAAATATCGCGTTCGCGACGCGCGCGCACCCAAGAAACCGCATGACCGATACGATCACGATACTCTGATCCATGCACGGCAGCCAATAGATCCATCGGGATCATCTCGTGTATATTTTTCTTTAGATTTGCCTCCTTCAGAAACTGGGCATTGATCTGAAGAAATTTTTCTTCTACATGATCGCCACGCGCAAGAGAGCGCCGTCGTGCCACGGCCGGCATCACCAAAATACCGTTTTGCGCCGCCAGCACAGGAACTGTAACAAAAGGTCCCCTGAAATGGGATTCAATAAAAGTATGATGGTGCGACTCGAACAGAACATCCTCAGGCTTGGCATAGGTTTTTACAAAATAACGCCCCTTTTCCGTTTCAACAGTACCAATCCACTGCGTCGGTTTATAATGACCCGTTTTATACAAGAAGGCCGCACGGATCGTGGAAAGCCCCGCTTGAACCATCTCACGTTCAATCTGTTCAAGCACAGAAACACGATCCGCCAGTCTTTTCGGAAAGAAACGCTGGACGCCCAAGGCCATACGTTCCAGCCAGCCTTGCAACCCACTTTTGAAAGATAAAAACGGCACAAGAGGACCATAATCTCCGGTCGCTATATAAAGCGCCTGTCCTTTAAAGTTTCGCAGACTAACAGCCTTTTTCAAAATAAGCCTCCACGATCCTATCAATTTTTCTGCTCCATGAAAACTCGCACGCACGCATCAGAGCAGACTTGACGCGCAACTCGAACCGATCCGGATAATCGTAATATTCCTGATAAAGGGCATACAATTTATCCGCCAAGGATTCAACAACCGCCGCATACGACCCTCTACCAACCGCGCAAGCTGCGGGGCCCGCCAGAAAAGCCGGGCCTGTATTTTCAAGGCAAATCACCGGACAACCCTGAGACAGCGCTTCAACAACAACCATACCTTGGGACTCCAGACTGGGGAACAGGAACACACGTGCCTCTTCATATAAGGCTTGCAAATCATTTTGTTCCATCCAAGGAAATAACGTAACGGATTTGTCAAGCCGATCCCCCACCCTGTCTTCAAGAGGCCCTTGACCAACTATTTTCATGGCAACAGATTTTTTATCTTCCGGCGCAAGGCGTGCATGGAATAAGCGATAAGCCTCCAAAGCCGGCACAACCCCCTTGATATCCAAAAAGCGACCCACATAAAGAACGGTAAAAACCTTGCTTCTTTCCTTGTGTTCAAGGACAGGAAAAATGCTGGAGGCATTGGGAAGGAGGTGTATTTTTTCCGGATAACGTCGATAAACATCCGGCATAAAGGGAGAAGCCATAAAAATTATGTCCGTCCGGCGTATAGCCCGATGCAACATGGGATCAATTCGAAAGAAATAGAACCGCAAAAAACGACGGCTTATTTCTCGAAAATAAAAAGAAAAGACCGAACGAAACCAGAAATCGCGTGGAATGTCCGGATTATTCAACAAGGGCCCCCAGAAAATCCGACCGCGTATTCCGCCAAAAAAATGCGGTGCCCAAGCCGCCGCAAAAGTAATCTGATGGAGAATGTCGAATTTCTTTCCCTTCGTCTGCATTTTGTGTAAATAAATGCCAACTGTTATCTGCCAAAAAAAATAATAAAGCAGAATACCCCGACCCTTTTTCTTGAAAAAGCCGAGGATGCGCGGCACGTCAATGCCGACAAACGTGACATGACCCAGAGCAGGATCGCGACGCAGCTCCGGGATATTGTTCGGACGGGTGATCAGCGTGACATCCCGAAAACGTTGCGCGATGCCTTTACACAGATGATAGCCGACCCCCTCTTCGGAACCCTTTCCCGGCGCTATGGCATAGGCAATCAAGAGGAGTTTCACAGCGCACTCCGATCCGGACGCCAAAAAGGAACGTGATAGAGGTTTATCAACAGTAAAATATGCGCCAAAGATGCCGAGGTCGCGATTCCAACCTGTTCTTCAAATAGACTGTTGATCAAAAAGAATGTCAGACTACCAAGAACGGACAACGTGATTGCCGGGCTATGGACACAACGCAAAGCGCGTAAATGTATAAAATTTGAAACCATCCAAATCAAAAACAACAACAAAGACAAGACACCTGCACCAAGAAAAATAGACAAATAGGCATTATGCGCGCCGTAAATGGTTCCGGTTTCAAAATCTACACCGAAATCCTCGGTGATAACGGCGTAACCATGTCCAAGCATCCATTCCTTGAAAGACAGGTCGGACAAAATCTCTTGCCACAATGTCGTTCTGTTCGTCAGAGTCAAAAAATTCTCGAGCGGCTCGTTTCGACTAAAAATACCCAGCAAAGAATCCAGAGAAATCGCGCCCGTTATCCCTCCAAACGCTGCCAACAGGACGCACAGCACCATAACAAGCACGATGCCCAGAAAAAAACGGCGGCCATACCAAATAAAATTGAACAATGCGATGACAGCCATAGATGCAAACAGGCCAAACAATACGGCTCTTGAAAACAAAAGAATAATGGCAATGGATAACGCCACGGCCCATCCCGATCCACCACGCCCGACCAAAGCGTGGCAGAAAAACAAAAGGAAAAGATGACCTAAATAAGAAGCCATGACGTTAGGATGGGTCGGAAAATTTTGTACCAAAGTGGTACGAATCCCCGGCACCAGATCATACACTCCGTGACGCCATACCAAAGCCATTATAAAGAACAAAAGACAGGCAGACAGAACGCGTAAATGCTCTGAAAATATTTTTTGCCTGTGGCACGCATCGGGGTAGAAAGTCGTATAACAAATCATAACAGACAAAACGCTTACCGTTCCAAAGACTGTATAAAGAAGACGATTCAGGCTGAAGCCCGTATCAACAGCCAAAGGCAAAGAAAGAAAACAAGCCGCCATGTAAAGCAGGAACCATTTATTTTTATGCAGGATATCCAACAAGGACAAAAGAACGTCCCGCGGTCGTATCAGGAACAACAAGGCACACGTCATAAGGGGAACCGATAAAAGAAAGGCCTTGATATAAACAAACTCTCCCGCTTCCTGACCGGGCATCACGCCGCCACCTGCGGTAAACAGCAAAGCCAGAAATAATCCCACCATCTGGAGAGCCAGAAAAAAGCTTTTCAGATCGACACGCGGGATTGCCGCGACGAAGGGAGAACAGGAAGGTGCGTTGTTCACAGCGCCCTCTCTCTCAGGCGACGCAGCACGAATTCACGCACGGTACGGCGCAACGTCTCGATCGGCAAGTCGCCGCGCACAATCAGCGCATTGGGCAAATGCGCCGCCAGCAGGCGATAGGCTTCGGCCTGACGGCGGCTCTCGTCAAGTGTGACCTCGCGTTTCCGTTTTTGTGCGGTTTCAGGGGAAACGTCTACAAAAACGGAAACCATTGCCGACGGCGCCAAGCGGCAAATCAGACGCAAAAATCCCATCGGGCCGCCATAGCGAAAACGCAGGGGATCAACGTAAAAGTCCCACATTCCACGATCATATACCGTCAGCCTGTCCACGGGATGCGGCCAAAGCCGGGCGACCCAATGCCACGCCATATAAAATACCGCCTTGAGCATCGACGAAAAAGCGTCGCGCGGCGGCATTCCCTGAGGGTTGTGCAGCGCACGCCCTGAATCCGGCTCCTTCTGCATCGGCAGCAAAGGACGAAAATGGCCATAGACCACCCGATGCGTCATAGCACCGAAATCGTCGCGCAAAGCATCGATCAAGGTCGTCTTTCCGGCCCCATCGATGCCATAGAAACAAATCACAGAATGCGGCGTAAAAAAAATTTGGAGCAGGCGCGCGCTGTAATAATTCAAGCGGCGCGCTAATGCAGAAAGCGCATCATCACGCAAAAATCCTTGACGCAAATAGGCTTTCAACACACGGCGCGCATGATCTTGAGAAAAATCTTCGCCGCGCAAAGCTTCCGCCGTCTCCAAGGCTATCGCGTCTCCCAAAACCGCTACCAGCCTCTCCGTCAGCGCCGTATCATGATCGCGCAGGGTGTCGCGCAACGCTCGCACATAGTCGGGTCGCGCAGGCGCTTTGTGTCGTGCGGCCAAAGTCATCAGCAAAACCAGCGCCTCGTCGACGGGGGACAGGCAGAAAACCCCCTCTTTTTCCTCGGCACGCAGCAAAGCTTCGTGAACCGACAGATACGGAATTCCTTTGCAGGACAGTTCGGAAATAAAATCTACTGCCGTCCCGCCGCAACGCGGCGACAGAAGGCCATGCACGAAAACGGACTCCCCGTCCGGACGGCGATAACGCGCTGTGACGGCCAGACCCTCTTGCGACCGGATCCAATCCAGAAATACGGACACATCACGCGCTTCGGCCACAAGATCCAGATCTCCCGAAAGTCCGGCAAGTTCCATGCCATAGGGCCGCGCCAGAGACAGGCCAAGACCCTTGGCACGAGCGAACGCAAATAGCGCGCGCAGGAATTCATGCCGCTGCATGTCGCACCTCACTATTCTTGTAAAGAGTCTCCAGCATACGTTCCACGATGCGGCCCCAATCGAATTCACGCAAGGCCATTTCGCGCGCGTTGGTTCCTTGACGCTCGAGTTCGCCGTCGGCCATATTTCGGTCGCATTGTAAAAAGGCCTCGGTAATATCCTGCGGAAAATTCCGCGCCAGACCAAGGCCTGCGCGGTAATGTTTCGTCAACGCCGCCAATCCTGTCTCGGGCGACACGATCAACGGCAAACCATACGCGGCCGCCTCCAGCACGGCCATCGGCATCCCCTCCCATCGGCTGGTATGCACAAAAACATCCATATTGCGCAGGAGTTTTTCTTTTTCTTCGGTAAATCTGGCTCCCCAAAACCGAACCGATTGCTCCAGATCGGATTTGCGCATTTCGCTTTCAAGAGTCTTCTGCTCCGGCCCATCTCCGATGATCCACAAAGAACCTTTTCCGCTTTTTTCTTTATACAGGGCGAACCCTCGCAAAAGAAGATCAACCCCTTTCTGTCGGTCGACACGCCCGATAAATCCAAAAACCGGTCGTCTCACATGACCCCTTTCGCAAAATGCATCTGCTTTCTTTGAAACAATCTCATAACCGTTTGGAATTACGATAACCGGCGTTTTTCCACACCATTTTTTCATCGCATCATACTGTAGATCTGTAAACGCCTGAACAGCGTGCGCGTGCCGCACAATCCAAAAATCAAAAAGAGAGTAAAATACCCACTTTATCCATTTCCTTTTCTGCAAGGCTTTTGCGTCATAGGCGCCATGCGGCGAGACAACCCACGGAATGTCTCTCTCTTTCAGTTGCCGTGCAACCCTGTAAAAAACAGGCGAAAAAACACCATGAAAATGCACGCAAGTTCCGGCGGGCAATGCGGCCATCGCCTCGCGCAGGCGCGGCGGCACGACAAAGCTGCGCCCCGAGCCGACAAAAAGGCGCAACGGATAACCCCGCGCGGGCGTCGGCGCTTCGGGGGTCGCGGTAATGCCCCAGACTTCGACATCCAGACGCTTGGCAAACATCGTCTCCGCCAGCTGATGCACAACCTTGTTGACGCCGTTCATGCGTTCGGGATTGGCCTTGCCGAGGACAAGATGCACGATCTTCATGACATCACCCTTGGCCGCAACGGCCCCAGACAGAAAAAAACCGCCGCGACGATCATGTGGATCAGGCACAGACCCCAAACGATGCCCGTCACGCCGAAATGCACCGCCAGCGGTTTCCCGATGACAAGGCTAATCGCCGCCGTTACCACGTTGGCGATGAAAATGGGGCGCGTATGGCCGCGTGCGCGGAACATATATTGCATTCCGTAATTCAGCACCAGCAACAGCGACAGGAAAATGTTCAGCAACAAAATCGGCCGGAATACCACTTCGTGCCCCGGCGCCAGCCATGCCGAGACCGGCCCGACAAATGCCCACGACACCGCCCCGTGGACGACACCAAAGCCCAGCATCAGCCCGATGCTTTTCAACGCTGCTACGCGAAAACCAATTTCCCGTCCCTGATGCGCCAACTGCGCCAGATGATGCGGCAGCACGTTGTCGACCGCCTGGAACATGACGATCATGCCGCCCATCGCGTATTGCGCCGCCTTGATTAGGCCCGCCGCTTCGCTGCCCAACACCGCGCTTCCCGCCATAATTAAAAGATTGCTCGACGCATAGGCCGCCACCGCCGCCGCCAGCAGCCATCCCCCCATCTGCCAGTGCTGGGCGGCGAGATCGGAAAATTTCGGACGTCGGGCCGCGCCCGCGTCCCGCTGCAACGCACGGTAACCCGCCAAACACACCGCATAAGCCGCGGCGTGCACCAGCAGCACGTTTTGGATATTCAAAACACCGCGGATAAAAAGCGCGGCGACGCCGATCACAATGACCGCAGACACGGCTATATCCATGACGAGGGCTTCACCGCCTTTCTTCCGCATGAACAAGGCGCGGCGCAAAAATTCCTGCGTCATTCGGAAAAACAGCATCAGACCGACCTCGACGGCATACCCGCCAACGCCCCACAGCGGATACCATTCGTCCGACAGGCGAATAAACCCTCCCGCGACGACCGCCAACAGAAAAGCCGTCATAAACTGCGCGCGCAACAGCCCGGCCAGATACCCGGCCTGTTCCAGCCGCGCGCCGATTGTCATCATCGGTGAAACGATGATCGACCGCTGAACCTCGATACAGAAAAACATCACGATCAGCATCAGGCTGAATTGACCAAAAGCGGCAATCCCCAAGAGCCGCGCCAGCACCACCGCCATAACGAAATTCGTGCCGCTGACCAGCATCTGGTCGATCAAGGACGGCCCGGCGAAATGCGCCAAACGCCCCGCAAGGGGAAAACCGTGATGCCGGATGCGGGTCAACATGGCCGGAACCTAACAGGCCGGGCGTTAACGGCGTCTAAAGCCACGCTAATACGCGCTCCGGTGCATCAACACGCCGAAGGTCATCAGAAGGATACGCAGATCCATCGCCAGACTCTGTCGGCGGATATAATCCAGATCATAGCGGATGCGCGAATGAATTTGCTCCGTCCGGGGCGTCTCGCCGCGCTGGCCGTTCACCTGCGCCCAGCCGGTCAAGCCCGGCTTGACCGCATAGCGACGCAGGTAATTCGGAACCGTCTGCGCAAAATGCCGCGCGTGCTCGACCGCGTGCGGGCGCGGCCCTACCCATGACATCTCGCCGCGCAGGATATTCCATACCTGCGGCAGCTCGTCCAGGCTGGTCCGGCGCAGAAAACGCCCCACACGCGTCACGCGCGGATCGTTTCGCGTCGCCTGAGGGCCGCCCGCTGCATCGCATTGATCGGCACGCATCGTGCGGAATTTATAGATGGTGAACATACGCCCTCCCAGCCCGCAGCGCTGTTGCCGGAAAAATGCCGGGCCGGGGGAGTCGAGACGGATCGCCAGCGCCACCACCGGAAAAACGGGCCATGCCGCCAGAAGAAAAACCGCCGCCGCCGTCATGTCGAAAAGGCGCTTAAACACCGCGCGGCCCGATTTCGGGCGTAAAAGCGGCGCAAGGCCGTCCAGACGGTTTTTCAGGATCATGGGAGATGACCATACCCGGTTGTATTTTCCACACGATAGGATGCAACCGGCCCATGGTAAAGCCCTGTTTTTATAAGAGATTACTCTTATAGACAGAATTCTAGACCGTCATAAGCCGGGCGGATATGCGGCGGCAATTCGCGGCACAGCGTGTCGTAATCGCAAAACGCATTCATATGGGTCAGATACGTCATCTCGGGCTTGAGGCGCGCGACCCATTCCTGCATTTGATCGAGCCCGACATGGTTGGGCGCACCCTTAGCGTGGGAATGAACGCCGACCACCCAGATCTTGACGCCTTTGAGCTTCTCGAAGCCCTCTTCCGACAATTCATGCAGATCGGTTGAATAGCCGAAATCGCCGATGCGGAAACCTTGGGTCGTCACCACGCCGTGCAACTGGTCGAAGGATTCGATATGCAAATCGCCAATCGTCAGGAATTTCGGCAATAGGCGCTTTTCAACGATGGCCGGATAATCGGGTTGGTGCTGCTCCACCGCGTAATCGAAGTGGCGGGAGATTTTATTCAAAGTCTTTTCAGAGCCATAAATAGGAACCCGGACTTTGCCGTTGCCGTGCCAGAAGGCGCGCAGATCGTCGAGGCCCAGAATATGATCCGAATGGGCGTGGGTATAAATCACGGCGTCCAGCTTGCCCGTGTGTCCCGTGGCGTTGATCTGCTGGCGGAATTCCTGAGGCGTGTCGATCACGATGCGCGTATCGCCCTTGGAGATATAGACCGCCGGGCGGCTGCGGCGGTTTTTGGGGTTGTTCGGGTCGCAAGTGCCCCAGATATTCCCGGCATAGGGCACGCCGCCCGATCCGCCGCAGCCCATGATAACGACGCGCATTTTAGTGTTTTGCATGATATTCTCCGTTTATTTTTTTGAATAAACGATAAAAATTATCCGTAGATTTATTCATCACTTCAATTTCATCTTTTTGATGAAGCCTTGCAATATAACGACCTGTATGAGTTACAAAACTTGGTTCATTTCTTTTTCCACGATAGGGGGTCGGAGCCAGATACGGAGCATCCGTCTCAACAAGCAATTTATCCAATGGGATAGATTTACAAACCTCATGTATCAGATTAGCTTTTGGAAAAGTCACAATCCCCGAAAACGAGACGTAAAATCCGATCCCGAGCGCATAATCGGCCAATTTTTGCGTCGAGCTGAAGCAATGCATCACGCCCGTCAGACCCTTTCCTTCGACCTCGGCGAGTAATTTTATAATGTCGTCGTCGGCCTCGCGGGCATGGATGATAATGGGTAAGCCCGTCTCGAGCGCGGCCTTGATATGCTCGCGGAAGACCTTGTGCTGTTGTTCGCGCGGCGCATAGTCATAATGATAGTCCAGCCCGCACTCGCCGATGGCGACGATCTTGGGGTGGCTGTTGGCCATTTTGACCAGATCCGCCGCTGTAATATCGCGCTCGCCGTCCTCGTTTGCCTGATGCGGGTGAACGCCAATGGTCGTCCAGACATTCGGGAAACGATCAACTAGCGCCGTATAACGGTCGATCCGCGCCGTATGGGTCGAAATGGTCAGCATCCCGCCGACGCGGTTTAGCCGCGCGCGTTCGACAATCGCCTCGACCCCCTCCTCGGCGAAATCCGGGAAATCCAGATGGCAATGGCTGTCGATCCAGTAGGAGAAATTTTGTTCACTCATGTTTCGGTTTTACCAAAATCGTCATTCCCGCGAAAGCGGGAATCCAGTTCCAATCCGCCATTAAGTGCCGCTGGATCCCCGCCTGCGCGGGGATGACAAATAATGGGGAATTTTTTCTCAGGCCGCCTGCGCGACAAAGCGCGGAAAAACGCCCTGCGGCTCGGGGATGGCGGTTCCCGATTTAATCGCCGCCGCAGCGGATAAACTGTCGAAATTGCGCTTATCCGCCGGAACGGCCAGCTGATCCAGCAATTTATCCGCGCTCTCGGGCATAAAGGGCTGGATCAGAATGCCGACGCAACGGATCGTCTCGATCAGGGCATAAAGAACCGTGCCCATGCGTTCGGTATCCGTTTTCTTCAGCGCCCACGGCGCTTGCTCGTCGACATAAATATTGGCCTCGGTCACGACACTCCAGATATGCTCGAGCACCTTGTCGAATTGTTGCGCGTCCATATACGGACGCACGCCGTCAATCAGGCCGCGCGCATGGGCGACCAGCTTGTCGTCAACGTCTTTCGGATTTTTATATTCGGGAATTTTCCCTTCGCAGTTTTTGTAAACGAAGGACAAAACGCGCTGGGCCAGATTGCCGAGGTTATTGGCCAGATCGCTGTTCATACGGATCTGGAAGCGCTCGTGGCTGAAATCGCCGTCCGCACCGAAAGGCACTTCGCGCATCAGGAAATAGCGCAGCTGATCGAGGCCGTATTGCGCCTTCAACGCGACCGGATCAATGACATTGCCGAAGGATTTGGACATTTTCTTGCCTTCGGCCGTCCACCAGCCATGCGCATAGACGCGCTTGGGCGGCAGAATATCCGCCGACATCAAAAAGGCGGGCCAATAGACGCAATGGAAACGCTGAATGTCCTTGCCGACGAAATGAATAACCTCGGGCCAGAAATTCTTCATCTCCGGCGTTTCATCGGGATAGCCCAAGGCCGACAGGTAATTGGTCAAAGCGTCGATCCACACATACATGACGTGTTTTTCGTCGCCCGGCACGGGAATGCCCCAGTCGAAATTCGTGCGGCTGACGGACAGATCACGCAAACCCGACTTGATAAAGCTCATGATCTCGTTGTGGCGGGATTTCGGGCCGATCGCGTCGGGGTTGCGCGTGAAATAATCGACCAGCTTGTCCTGATAGGCCGACAGCTTGAAGAAATAGGTTTCCTCGACCATCCACTCGACCGGCTGGCCCGAGGCGGTGGCAATGCGCGCGCCCTTGTCGTTGAGATGCGTTTCCGCCTCGTCGTAATAGGCCTCGTCCTTGACGGCGTACCAGCCCTCGTATTTGCCCAGATAAATATCGCCCTTATCGGCCAGTTTTTTCCACAAAGCCTGCGCGGCCGTTTTGTGGCGCGGCTCGGTCGTGCGAATAAAATCGTCGTTCGATAGATTCAAAACGGGCAGAATGTCGCGGAATTTTTTGGAAACCTGGTCGCAATATTCCAGCGTCGAAACGCCGTTATCCTGCGCCGATTGAAACACCTTCAGCCCGTGTTCGTCCGTTCCCGTCAGGAATTTGACCTTGTAGCCGTCCAGCCGCTTGAACCGCGCCATCACGTCGCAGGCGATATTCGTATAGGCCGAACCCAGATGCGGGTTGCCCGTCACGTAATAAATGGGGGTGGTGACGTAAAAATACTTGTCGGTCATTTAAGCGGCCTTTGGGTTGTCCTGTCCTGACAGGATAGCCAAAGCGCGCAATAAGACAAGTTTCCGGTCGAGATAAGCCGTTTCTCCCTCGTGCCACAAGGCCTGGAGCCGGTCATAGCGGGCAACCAGCTCCTGAGGCGACAAGATCTGCCACGATTCCAGCAGCCGCGCCTCCTCGGGGATAATCGGCGCAATCGTGCCGTCCGTCACCTGCGCCTTGAGCAGGGCGAAAAGCCGATCCAGCCACAAGATATAAAGGCGGTCGGTGACAGGCTCCGCGCTGTTGGGCGCGTGGGATTCGGCAAAGGCCATGGCGGGCAGGCTGTCGCCCTCCTCCCAGTTCAGCACGGCGCGGCAGAAATCGCCGTAAGCGGTCAGGATATCCAACTCCTCATAGGAACGCGCGCGGCCCAAGGCGCCGCCCGTCAACACATAAAGCGAATGGATTTTATTCGCCGCAACGTCCGGCAAGCCTTTGGCAAACTCATCCTCGGAAAGCGGCGCGAAATCGACCATCAGGCAGCGCGAGCGGATCGTCGGCAGCAACGCACCGGCCTGCGCCGTCAACAGGATGAAGAAAGTTTTTTGCGGCGGCTCCTCGAGCATTTTGAGGATCGCGTTCTGGGTATTGTGATTCAATGTTTCGGCGGAATAAACCAAAATAAAGCGCGCGCCGTCATCCGGGGGAGCAAGGCGCAAAAAATCGGTCATACCGTCAAGCGCATCCAGCGTGATCTCGGATTTGAATCGGCCTTTCTTCTCGTCATAGACGGGTTCGATGACAAAGACGTTCGGATGGCTTCCCGAGGCAATCTGCCGAAAGACGCGGCTTTCCTCGGGAATTTTCAGCCCGTCCTGTTTTTGATTATGCAGCGCGTAGCGCACCAGCTGCCAGGCCAGCGTTTCCTTGCCCACGCCTTCGGGGCCGGAAAAAATCAGCGCGTGATGCAGCAAACCGTCGTCGTATGATTTTTTAAGCTGCGCCGCGACCGCGCCGTGGCCGATCAGATTCTGGTGCTCGCGCGGGGTCATATCCCGAACCGTTTTTCAATCGCCGCGCGCAGGTCACTCTGCACCTGTTCCAGCGTTTGATCGGCGTTGATCGTGACGATGCGCTCCGGCTCTTCGGCGGCCAAAGTCTTATAGGCCTTGTGCAGTGTTTCGTGAAAACTGAAATCGAAACTTTCAAAGCGGTTTTCATGCGCCGTTGCGGCACGGCCCTTGCCGCTCAGGGTACGCTCGAGGCCTTTGCGCGGGTCGATATCAAGGAAAAACGTCAAATGCGGCTTGAAGTCCCCGGCGATGAAACGATACACATCCTCGATCCCCTTGCGCGGAACGCCGCGGCCAAAACACTGATAAGCCAGAGTCGAGTCCGTGAAACGGTCGCACAAAACCCAAGTCCCGTTTTCCAGAGACGGCCAGATAATCTTGGTCAGATTGTCGCGCCGCGCCGCCATATAAAGCAGGACGTCGGTATAGCCGTCCCAGCGATCCTGCGCACCCTGCACCAGAAGCGCGCGCAAAGCCTCGCCGCCGGGGGTCGCGCCCGGCTCGCGCGTCGAGACGACGGGAATGTTTTTTGACTCGAACCACTCTTTCATCAGTTTGATCTGCGTGGTCTTGCCCGAGCCTTCGCCGCCCTCAAGGGAAATAAAATGCGGCTTAGCGGCCATCGCCCAGCACCATGATTTTGGCGCGCTGGATCATGCGCTCGAACAAATCCATCTCCGGCACATCTTCGCCCGCATAAAGCGGCACGGAACGCTCGGGGAATTCGCCCATCTTGATTTTCAACACGCCGATTTCGGTGCCTTTTTTGACCGGCGCCTCAAGCGGCTCCTTGACCTGCGCCGTCAGTTGCAGCTTGTCTTTTTCACCCAGCCTGTAAATCGCGCGGAGATTGTCATTGACGACGACCGGCACGGTCTTGGCCTTGCCCATCCAGACGGCGGCATCGGTGACGGCTTCACCTGCCTTGAACAGGTCGACATATTTAAAGTTCTGGAAGCCCCAGCTCAGCAGGCGCGCGGATTCATCGGCGCGCTGTTGCATACTTTCAAGTCCGTTGACAACAAGAATCAAGCGACGACCGCCCTGAACCGCCGAGGCCATCAGGCCATATCCCGCCTCTTCGGTATGGCCCGTCTTGATCCCGTCCGCGCCGATATTCCGATACAAAAGCGGGTTGCGGTTACCCTGTTTGATCTTGTTAAAGGTGAATTCCTTTTCGGAATAATAATGATAGTAATCCGAATGCTCGGTAATCATATGATAGGCCAAAAGCGCCAAATCATAGGCCGTCGAGTAATGGTTCGGATCCGGCCAGCCGCTGGCGTTCATGAAATGCGAGTTGTTCATGCCGATCTTTTTCGCGGTGACATTCATCATATCCGCAAAAGCCTCTTCGGTGCCCGCAATCCCCTCGGCCAGCACAACGGTCGCGTCATTGCCCGATTGCACGATCACGCCGCGCAACAGATCCTCGACCTTGATCTGCTCGTTAATCGGCACGAACATTTTCGAACCTTGGATGCGCCAGGCTTTTTCGCTGACCGTCATCGTATCGTCCAGCTTGATCCGCCCCTCTTTGAGCGCGTCGAAAACCAGATAGGTCGTCATGACCTTGCTCATCGAGGCGGTCGGCATACGTTGCTGCGAGTTTTTTTCAAACAAAACCGTGCGCGTGTCCACGTCAATCAGAATCGCCTCGCGCGCGGGGGTCTCGAGGGCGCGGGCCGCAAACGGCACAACGGATAACAGGACGGCAAAAAACAAAAAAACAGCAAAGCGGCGCATTGACAAAAACCTCAGGCGCAAAAACGGGGCAATGCGCCATTGTAACGCCTGAAACCGCCGAATCAACCGTCAGTCCACGATAATCCGCGCGCCGGGATAGCCCGCCGCCGTCACGCGGCTTAACAGGATATCCGCCTCGGAAGTCGAGGAAACCGGCCCGATCCGGACACGGTTATAGGTCTGGCCGTTGACCACGGACGGGAAGATATTCACATTCCCGATCCCGGCCAGTTTCTGTTTGAGCATGGCGGCGTTATTCGCATTGGAGAACGAGCCGACCTGCACATAAAGATTAGTCGGCGAAACCGGATATTTGCGGTAAAGATGCTTGTTCAGATCGTCGATCTCGCCTGTTGTGACCGTCGCCGGAGCGGGAAGCGGCGGCAATTCGCGTGCCGCGCTCGCCAGCTGAACACCTTCCGGTTCCGCGCCGCGGCGATACGCCATCGCCATCTGGACATGGGGCGGATGGCCTTTCCTGGCGGCGTCGGCGACAATGCGGCTTTCGCGTTCGAGAACCTGAACGCGAACGCGTGCCGTGCCTTGATTGGTAAAGCCCAGCACATTCGCCGCCTGATGCGACACGTCGATGACGCGCCCCTTGGCAAACGGCCCGCGGTCGTTGACGCGCAGCACCGCCGAGCGCCCGTTCTCGAGATTGGTCACGCGCACCAGCGACGGCATCTGTAAGGTCGGGTGCGCCGCTGTCATAGCGTTCTTGTTGAATATCTCACCATTGGCGGTCTTTTTGCCGTGGAACTGGTCGCCATACCACGAGGCGATGCCCGTTTCGTCATAGCTGTAGCTCTCGTTCGGCGTATACCATTTTCCCGATTGATGATAAGGGCGGCCGATCTTGTAGCTGCCTTG
>CBFGSX010000006.1:0-24338 GCA_965651535.1 uncultured Alphaproteobacteria bacterium
GACCAGTTTATATTTTCTTTTTGATTTATTACCCTCTCATCATGGAAAAAAGTGATAAATGAAGGTAGTAATATCCTATCAACTTCTGAAAAGGCATACGTTTCAATTTTTCTTAGAAAGTCTTCCGAAAAAGAAAACATCAAACCGCTTGTAAGCGATTTGATGTTTTGTGATCTCTCTTCGATGATCTGCAAAAATAATTGTGCGCGATACGGCTCCAAAAAACCACCGATTAATTCAAATACTACAATACAGCTGGGCCCATCTTACGATTCAGATCAAATGCTGCGCAGATCGAACTAGTCGCTTCGGTGTTCTGCATGTAGCTATATGATCTTGTCAAATTATTGCAGTTTCCTGTACCGCAATCTTTGGATGACTGACTCAACCCAATTTTCTCAATGGCAATCTCAGCAGCTTCTAATTGACTTAAACCGATGAATTCTTTTGAAGATGACATGCTAAACTCCATGGCTTTGAATCACTAAGGAGGCCCCATATTACACAAAAAAACTGTTAATATCAATAATAAAGGTGCATATCTCGTTGCATTCCAGCGCCTCAGTCACTAAAACATGCCTATGACCTATCGCGTTGCCGCGTTTTACCGTTTTGTGTCCCTAGGGGACATCAAGACCGACCTGCCCGCCTTGCAGACGGCGGTGAAGGCGTTTTGCGTCGCGCGCAATATCTATGGCACGACGCTGATCGCACCCGAGGGGGTCAACGGCACGATGGCGGGCCTCCCCGATGATCTCGACGCATTTGTCGCGATGATGGAGGAAAAATTCGCCATCGCCAGCCAAGGCGAGCTGAAATTCTCAACCGCCGAGGAAAAACCCTTCCAGCGCATCAAGATCCGCCTCAAGAAAGAGATCATTACGCTGAAACGCCCCGAAGCCGACCCGACCAGGATTGTCGGTAAGTATGTCGATCCCAAAGATTGGAACGCGCTGATTGCCGACCCCGAGGTCATTTTAATCGACACGCGCAACGCCTATGAAACCGAGGTCGGGATTTTCAAAGGCGCGATCGACCCGAATATCGACGTGTTCACGCAATTCCCCGAATTCGTCGAACAAAACCTCGACCCGAAAAAACACAAAAAAGTCGCCATGTTCTGCACCGGCGGCATTCGTTGCGAAAAAGCCAGCGCCTATATGCTCGCCAACGGATTTGAAAATGTCTATCACCTCAAGGGCGGCATTTTGAAATATCTCGAAGACATTCCCGAAAGCCAATCGCAATGGGATGGCGGCTGTTACGTCTTTGACGACCGCTGCGTCCTTGGCCACGGTCTCAAGGAAGTTTGACGCCGTGCCGACGCTTTATTTGATCCACGGTTTCGTTGGCGTCGGCAAAACCACGTTTTCTAAAAGTCTCGAGCGTGAAACCGGCGCGAAGCGCTTTACGCATGATGAATGGATGATCGAACGCCACGGCGATAATCCGCAGGGCGATTTCGACGCGCTTTATGCCGAAGTTGAAAAAGATATCTGGGCGCTGGCCGAGGCGGCCCTGAAAAACGGGCGCGACGTTATCTTGGATTTCGGTTTTTGGAAGCGCGCCGAGCGCGACACCTATAAAAAACGCGGGGCAGATTTGGGCGCAACGGTCACGCTGTATAATCTGATTTGCGCCGATGAAACGTCACGAGCAAGGACGCTCAAGCGCACCGCGGCGAAAGAAGACGGCGCATTGTTCATTGATGAAAATGCCTTGGACGAGTTCCGCGCGCGTTTCGAACCTGTCGCTTCGGATGAACACGCCGTCACCATTCAGACGGATTAAAAAGAGGCCCCTCGGTTGCGCTCGGAGCGCAAGTGATACAAAAACCCGCGTCCCGAGCAACGTCGAGGGACCTCAATTAATTGGATCAGCTTCCAGTTCCAGCCATTGCGGATTCAAGCGATTAATCAGCTCTTCTTTTTTCTTCCTGCCCCACGATTTCAATTGCCTTTCACGCGTTCTTGCCGCCATCAGATCATCTGTCAATTCAGCATACACCAGGCGCGTAACGTTATATTGGCGCGTAAAACCGGGAACTGCTTTCAACTTATGTTCATGAACGCGACGCGCAAGATTATCTGTCACCCCGATATACAAGACAGTATTTGTCATATTGGTTAGGATATAAACAGCATACATTTTTTGCATTCTTTTAAGGGAGGTCCCTCGACTTCGCTCGGGATGCAATTAAACCCTCTCCCGGAATTCCTGGCGCAGCTTGATTTGCGTCATGCCTTCGAACAGCGCCCAAAAGCCGAACACGCCGCCAATGGCGCCGAATGCGCCATAGCCGAAATTACTGCCAACCAGAATGCCGCCGCCGACGAATACGGCAAAAACATAGACGCACACCAGGATGTAAAGAATGTGCAAGATTTTCCATTTGAAGTCGCGGCGCAGCCCGAACCACAAAAACCACAACGCAATGGGCGCAAGATAGAATCCGCCCGCCAGCATCAGCTGCGACAGCACGCCCGCGTAATGCGTGACAATTTCCACCGCTGCTTTTGTCGAGGCCGTGTTGATCTGCATGGATTTACTATACACGAAATGCTTGCGAAAGCGAGCATCCACATAAATCCAGATCATGGACCCTCGCTTGCGCAAGGGTTACAGGAAAAGAAAAACCCCGGCGTTGAGCCGGGGTTTTTGAAATTCTCTTTTGTCCTTCAGGGTTAAAAAGGAATATCGTCGTCCAGATCGGCGGCGTAAGACGACCCGCCGGTCGTGCCGGTGGCGGCAGCCGACTGCGAAGACGCGCCGTAATCATTGTTGTTGCTGTTGCGGCTGTCGAGCAAAGTCAGCTCGCCGCGATAGGGACGCAACACAACTTCGGTTGAATATTTGTCGACGCCGTTTTGGTCCGTCCATTTGCGCGTTTCCAGCTGGCCCTCGATGAACAGCTTCGAGCCTTTTTTAACAAAACGCTCGACAATACCGACCAGCGCGTCGTTGAAAATGACGACGCGGTGCCATTGCGTGTTTTCGCGGCGCTCGCCCGTGGTCTTGTCTTTCCACGATTCCGAAGTCGCCAGCGACAAATTCACCAGACGCGATCCGCTTTGAGTTGTTTTAATCTCGGGGTCATTGCCGACATTCCCGATGAGAATGACTTTGTTAACACTGCCTGCCATGAAGGGGCCTTTCCGTTGCTAAGGTTTACGGCCCTCACGCTAGCCGCAGATGCGATTCGGGCACAATGGCCTATTTTGGGGTTATTGGAAGACGTGAGCCTGTTTAGGCATCGTCTTCCCTTCCGGGCGCGGTTGTAAAACGGGATTGCCTGGATAGGAATACCGGAATTCGTCGCATAACCGCTTATAGTTCCGTTCGATCTCAAGGCGCTCCGCCGCATGGTCGTGCATCTCGGCATGAAAGAATGTGTTGTCGCCCCCAATATCCCTGACGCTTTGCAGAAACTCGTCCAGCACGCGGATGCCGCCTTGTTGCACGGACGCCATTTCGTGGACACAGGTTAGCGTTGACAGGATTTCGTCGCGATTCTCGTCGTCGATCATATCCTGCCCATGACCGCCCAACTGGTAACGCTCCTGATCCGGCAAGTTGAACGTATCATGCAAAATCTTTGCAACTGCAGGATGGTGATACAACAACGTATTATAAGCACTGAGCTTTTGGGTGTATTCGATCAGGTCGCAGCTTCCGTTCACCCGAAAACCCTTCTTTTTAAGGGACTCCTTGTTCGCCTCGACGCGGCACGCAACACCCCGAACCATTCTTTGTATCTCAGGCGTTTCATCCTGATGGCTTTGGGCATGGAACAGGCGGATGGCGTTTTCCATTAGAAACTCGACTGCATCGTCCGGAAAATGACGGACCGCGCCGTAGGGATTTTTCTGACTGTCAGGATTGTCCGAGAGCGACTCCCTATCTTCTGGGAGAGTTTTACCTTTATTACTAATCCGAGCCTTCATCCAGTCCGGAAGAGCCTCGCGGGTCGGGTCGCCGTAAAGCTTTTTGCGCGCCGCCTCAAGACCTTTTGCCGCGGTGTTTTCCGACCCTGTATTTCCATTGATTTTTTTGTGGTTTTTTCTTTTGTTTTTGCCCATTTCACACAAACCCGAATCCGTTTTTTGTTATCCTTTAAATCTACAAGATTCCCCTCTCGCCCTTCAACCCAAAAGCGGTTAACGTCATCTCCATGGCCATTGGTATTTTCGATTCCGGGCTGGGCGGGCTGGTGATGACGCGGGCCTTCCGCGCCGCTTTGCCCCGGCGTGATTTTATTTATTTGGGCGACACGCTGCACGTGCCTTACGGCCCGCGCTCGGCCGAGGCGATCTATGCCTACACGCACCGCGCCGTGGATTATTTGTTTTCCAAAGAAGATTGCCCGCTGGTGATCATCGCCTGCAACACCGCCAGCGCCAACGCGTTGAGGCGGCTGCAACAGAGTTACCTGCCGCAAAAATATCCCGACCGCCGGATCCTGGGCGTCATCATTCCCACCGCCGAGACCGTCGCCGCGCTCAAACCGAAAAAAGTCGGGCTGATCGGCACGGCTTTTACGGTGCAGTCGAAAATCTACGAGGCCGAGCTGCACAAGCTTAACCCGTCCATCGAGATTTTCGCGCAATCCGCGCCTTTTCTTGTGCCGCTGGTGGAAAATGACGGGATGAAATACGCCGAAGAACCCTTGCGGGATATTCTTGCGCCGCTTCTGGCACAAGACATCGACACGCTGATTTTGGGCTGCACGCATTACCCGCTTTTCAAGCCGCTTTTGAAAAAGATTCTGCCTCCCGCCGTGCGCGTCGTCTCGCAGGACGACATCCTGCCGCCGAAACTGGCCGATTATCTGGCGCGGCATCCCCGCATCGACACCCGCATCGGCAAGTCGGGAGGCCTGCGCGCCCTGCTCACCGACGTGACCCCCAGCTATGACACGGTGGGAACGGCGCTTTTCGGGAAAAATCCGGGGTTTGAAAAGGTGACGCTCTCGCCTATAATGCCGCCATGCTGAAAGCCCTTTTTTCCGTTCTGTCCGATGCCTCGGTGCGCCTGACCCTTTTGGGCGCGCGGGCAATCGGCGCGGATTCCTACGGCAACCGCTATTTCGCGCGCGATCCGCGCCGCGGCCACAAGCGCGAGCGCCGCTTTGTTTTATATGCGCGCGGCACGGACGCCTCGAGCGTCCCCGCCGAATGGCATGGCTGGCTGCATCACCAGACCGACACCGTCCCGCCCGCGCAAAACCCTTTGCGCCGCTTCTGGCAGAAACCGCACCAGCCCAACCCCACCGGAACATCGAACGCCTATGTGCCGCCCGGCCATGTTGCGCGGGGCGGAAAACGCGACGCCGCCACGGGCGATTACGAAGCCTGGACCCCGCCCGCCTGATTTTTTTTGGAGAAAGAAACATGAACCACAACGCCATTGAAACCGTCCTTGGGGCCGTCGTCCTTCTGGTCGCGGGCATCTTTATCGTCTTTGCCGTCGGCGCGGCCGATCTGCGCAAAGTCTCGGGCTATCCGGTCGTTGCGAATTTCTCGAAAGTGGACGGCATCAGCCCTGGCATGGATGTGCGCATCAGCGGCGTCAAGGTCGGCTCGATCGCCAAGACCGAGCTGAACCCCGAAACCTATCTGGCCGAGGTGACGCTGACCATCAACCCCAAGATCAAGCTGCCCACCGACACGGTCGCCAAGATTTCCTCGGAAAGCCTGCTGGGCGGCAAGTATCTGGCGCTGGAGCCCGGCGCCGAGGACGAGATGATCGCCCCGGGCGGCAAGATTCAATACACCCAGGCCTCGGTCAATCTCGAGGAGATGATCGGCAAGTTCATCTTTTCCTCGGCGGACGGCGACAAGAAGAAATCCGGCGATAAAGACAAACCGGCCGCCGACGGCTTTTCCGAAGATTACTGATGCGCGTTCTGTGGCTTCCCCTGCTGGCGGTTTTCCTGACGCTTCCGGTTTTCGCCGAAGAAGCGCCCGCCTATGAGCCGAAAAAATTCGCCGTGTTGCAAACGCTGGACAAGCTGACCGCGCGCACCGCCTCGGTGACCGTGCCGGTCGGCAAGCCGACCGCCGTCGGGCCGCTTTTTCTCGATGTGAAATCCTGCCAGAAAACGCCGCCCACCGAACTGCCCGAGGCGGCGGCTTTTATTCAGGTCTGGGAAGCCAAGCCCAAACCCAAGGTCAAAAAAAAGGCCAAGCGCGCCGCCGACAACGAAGCCCCGTCGCAATGGGTCTTTAGCGGCTGGATGTTCGCCTCCTCGCCCGCCTTGTCCGCCATGAACCACCCGATTTACGATGTCTGGGTTAAAGACTGCACCGACGAGACCGCCGCACCATGATCCGCAAACTGGGCCATTACCTCAACCGCTACCGTTATCACCGCACCCAACGGATGCTGCCCGAAATCGCCGGCGGCATGGCGGCCTGCGGTCAGGATGTCTTTATCCACGAATTGCTGGGCCACAAAAAAGCGGGTGTTTTCGTCGACATCGGCGCCAATGACGGCGTGACCATCAGCAACACCTGTTATCTTGAAAAAGAGCATGGCTGGACAGGCCTTGCCATAGAGCCCATCCCGGCCGTCTTCGAAAAGCTGAAACGTAACCGGAGCTGCATCACCGTGCATGGCTGCGTCACGCCGACGCCCGGCAAAGCGCTGTTCATGGAAATGGTCGGCGGCCCCCAATATGCTCAGCACGTTGGCCGTCCACAATACCGGCCTGACCGCAAGACGGCTGCGCAACAGTGCCAAGCGGCACAATGCTGTCCTCAACGAAATTGAGGTGGATTGCTTCAACCTGCACGATCTGGCAGCGCGGCACGGGATTTCCGAGATTGACTTCCTGAGCGTCGACACCGAGGGCGGCGAGCTGGACATTCTGAAAAGCATCGACTTCCGCGCCCTGCCGGTACGCGCCGTTTCGGTCGAAAATAATTATTACTCGCCCGCCATCCGCCAATATATGGAGGGACAAGGCTTCACCTATATCGGCACGTTCAAGGTGGATGAAATTTACCTTTTTGACGGCGGGGACCACCCGTAAATAGAAAAAATTCTTATAATAGACATAATATTTGTTTGACTTCGGGGGTGCGAATCAGTATTATCAGCCCCGATCCTATTCATTAACCCCTTGCAATAATTACTATGTCCAGCGTATCCGAACAGATTCACGCCTATCAGGCGCTCAAAGCCGAGCAAGGCCATGCCGTGCGCGCCGATGCGGATATTCTGGCGCAACCTGTCAAGCCGTCGGATTTCTTCAAAAATCTGATGTTGCGCTGGCAGCGGGACTCTGTTCAAGACATGGCCCGTCGTCGGCAAGACCGCCCACAATAATTCCCTTCGCTTTTACGTCCTGTTAGAATCCCGTGGCGCATCATCGCCGCATAAGGATTTGACATGACAACCCCGTCTCAGGAAAGAAACCGCCTCCTCGCCCTGATCGTCGGCGCGATCGGCGTCGTCTACGGCGATATCGGCACCAGCCCGCTTTACACCATCCGCGAAGCATTCGGCGGCGAATACGGCATGGCGCTGTCGCCGGTCAACCTGTTCGGCGTGCTGTCGGTGATCTTCTGGTCTCTGATCCTTGTGGTGAGCCTTAAATACATCTTCATCGTGCTGCGCGCCGACAACCGCGGCGAGGGCGGCACCTTTGCCCTGCTCGCGCTGGCGCGTCAGGCCACGAACAGAAACTCGGCCATCGTCATGGCGTTGGGTATTGCCGGTGCGGCGCTGTTTTACGGCGACGGTATCATCACCCCCGCCATCTCGGTCCTCAGCGCCGTCGAAGGTCTCGAGGTCGCCACGCCCGATTTCAAGCCCTATGTCGTGCCGATCACGCTGTTCATCCTTGTGATCCTGTTCGGTATCCAGCAAAACGGCACGGGGCTGATCGGGAAATTCTTTGGGCCCGTGACCTGTTTGTGGTTCGCCACGCTCGGAATCATGGGGATCGTGCATATCGCGCACAACCCTGAAATTTTGCGCGCGCTCAGCCCGCATTACGCCGTACTGTTCTTTGCCGCGCATCCGCTGCTGTCGTTTTTTATGCTGGGCATTATCGTGCTGGCCGTCACCGGCGTCGAGGCGATCTATGCCGATATGGGACATTTCGGCGCACGCGCCATCCGGCTGGCCTGGCTGTATTTTGTCCTGCCCTGCCTGACACTCAATTATTTCGGACAAGGCGCGCTGTTGCTGCGCAATCCGGAGGCTTTGGGCAATCCGTTCTTCAACATGGTGCCCGAATGGGGCGTGTATCCGCTGGTCGGCCTCGCGACGGCCGCCACGATCATCGCCTCGCAAGCCATGATCTCGGGCGCGTTCTCGGTTACGCATCAGGCGATCCAGCTGGGCGTGATCCCGCGATTGCGCATCGAATACACTTCGGCCAAGAATATCGGCCAGATCTACATTCCAAAACTGAACAAGTTGCTGTTCGTTGGCGTTGCCATTCTGGTGCTGGGATTCAAATCCTCGGGCGCTTTGGCTTCGGCCTACGGCATCGCCGTCACGGGCGCGATGGTCGTCACCTCATGCCTTCTGTTCATCGTCGCGCGCAAATTGTGGAAATGGTCGCTGATTAAAACGATTCTGATCCTTGTGCCGCTTTTCATTATTGATATCGGGTTTTTCTCGGCCACGCTGACCAAGCTGGCACACGGCATCGGCGCATGGGTGCCGCTGGCGCTGGGGCTTGTGATCGCTACGATCATGCTGACCTGGCACGAAGGCAAGGCGCTCAAGCGGCAGCGCATCCAGCACGGCAAAATGGATATCGAAAACTTTATCAACAAGCTCCAAAAAGAGGATATCAACCGTATCCCCGGAACCGCCGTCTATATGTGCAGCACGATGCAGCTGGTTCCGGAAGCGCTAGAGATACATCTTAAATATCATCGATCCCTGCACGAGCATATTATCGTCACCCATGTGCAAACATTGGACATCCCGCACGTGCCCGATGGCGAACGCCTGTGCATTTCCGAACTTGGCGCCGGGATCACCCACGTCCTCATTGCCTATGGATTCATGCAGCAACCGAATATTCCGCACGCGCTTTCCTATCTACAGGAAAAACATCCCGGGATCGATTTATCAACCGCCCCTTATTTTATCAACCGCGAACGTATCATCGCCACGCCGGGCGGCGGCATGTGGCTGTGGCGGGAACAGCTTTTCGCGTTGATGCATCGTAACGCCGCCAGCGTGATTCGCTTTTATCACCTGCCGGCCGGGCGCGTGGTCGAGCTGGGCGCACCCGTCGCGATTTAGACCCTAGAACTTCAAATCCAGCACCACCGGCACGTGATCGGAGGGCTGCGTCCAGTCGCGCGCATCTTTTTGGATAGTGAATTTATGCAGACTGTCCGAAAGCGCCGGCGTGACCCAGATATGATCCAGACGGCGGCCGCGATCCGATTTGCGCCAGTCGCGGTTGCGGTAACTCCACCAGGAATAGAGTTTTTGTTCCGGCGCAATAAAATGCCGCGCCGTATCGATCCAATTCAATGAGTCGCGCATCTTGCCGAGATTCTCGACCTCAATCGGGGTATGCGACACCACATCCAAAAGCTGTTTATGCGACCAGACATCGTGTTCATAGGGCGCGATATTGAAATCACCCAACGCAATTACGCTGTCGTTACTCCTGTGTTCTTTGGCAAAAAATTTCGTCACCTCGCGCACAAAATCCAATTTATGCGCGAACTTTTCATTCTGGTCGACATCCGGAATATCGCCGCCAGCCGGAATATACAAATTATGAATGGTAATTTTACGATCCGGCAACTCGATGGACGATTCAATATGGCGGCTGTCGTTTTTCTTCACACGGTTATGCGTGCGCAGTGTTACAAGCGGCAATTTCGACAACAGCGCAACGCCGTTATACCCCTTCATGCCGCTGAAATTCAGATACCCAAAACCCAAAGATTTCAAATCATCCACGGGCAATAACTCGTCCGGGCATTTCGTTTCCTGCAACGCGAGAATATCGGGCTTCAGTTCTTTGACCAGCTGCTTCAACAACGGAAAGCGCAAGCGGACGGAATTGATATTCCAGGTGACAAGACGAAGTTTGGACATACTAGTCTCCTGTCATCCCCGCGCAGGCGGGGATCCAGCGGCATAAAACAAGAGGCTTTTCTGGATTCCCGCTTTCGCGGGAATGACGGTTTTGAACACGCATGGCTGAAACCTTAGAACGGCAGGCTCATACCCGGCGGGAGCTGCAAGCCGCCCATGATTTTCTTGGTCTCTTCGGCGGTCAGGGTTTCGGTCTTCTCGCGCGCCTGATTGAGCGCGGCGACGATCACATCCTCGAGCGTTTCCTTTTCCGCCGGATCGATTAGGCCTGGGTCGATGGTGATTTTCTTCACCTCGCCGCTGCCCAACGCCACAACAGAGACGCCGGAGACGGAGGCCGACACCTCGGTAGTTTTCATTTTCTCTTGCAGGGACTTCATGTCGTCCTGCATACGCTTGGCCTGTTGCATCATCTTTGCGAGATTCATTTCTAGTCCTTTTTGAAGTCGATAATCTTTGCCGAGGGAAAGGCATTCGTGAACGCCTTGACCGCCGGATCGTCATAGGCGGCCTTGATAGCGTCTTTTTTCTTTTGCGCGTCCTGCGCGCTCAAGGACGGCTGGCCGCCGCTTGAGGCTACGGTCACGATCCAGCGCTGCCCCGTCCATTCATTGAGGCGTTTTTGCAGATCGGGCACAAGGCTTTTCGCCGCGCCGCGACCAACGACAAATTCAATGCGGCCCTGTTGAAATTTCACCAGATTTACGTTCGCGTATAAATCCGCACCCAAAGCCGGATCGCGTTCGTCGCACAAGGCGACCAGCGCGGCGAAATCGGCAATGGCCTCGCCCTTGGCCAGCTCAACCGGCGCGGTTTCGGCCATACCTTGCGGCACGGAAACGGGTTGCGACGAAACGGCGGCAACACGCGCCACGGGAGCATTCTGCGGCGCGGTTTGGAAATTGTTTTTGACGGGGATTGCCGACGAAGTAACCTCACCTTGCGGCGGGTTTTTCAGCAAATCCTCAAGCGGCGGCATCGTCGACGCGAAAGCCACGCGAATCAGCGCCATTTCAAAAGCCTGTTGCGGCTGCGGGGCAAACGCCACTTCCTGCACGGCCTTGAGCAGCATCTGCCAGACGCGCGACAAGGTCGAAAGCGGAAACGCTTCGGCGGCTTTTTTTGCGGCCTCGCGCACACCGGCCGACAGATCCGGCTCGTCGGCCAGTTTCGGCGCGACTTTGACGCGGGTCACGAAATGCACGAAATCCAATAGATCGTCGAGCAATGTCGCAGGTTCCGCACCGTTTTGGTGCAATTCCCCGGCGAGTTTCAGCATCGCACCCGCTTCGCCCTGCATCATCGCCTCGAACAGCGCCGCCATGCTCTGCGCGTCGCCGCGGCCCAGCATGGCGCGGATCATCTCGGCGGTGATTTTCTCGGAACCCGCCTGCGCGATGGCCTGATCCAGCAGGCTGAGACCGTCGCGGGCGGAACCATCGGCGGCGCGCGCGATCAAATAAAGCGCATCGTCCTCGACATTCAGCTTTTCCGCTTCGGCGATTTTCTTGTAATGCGCGAGCAGCACGGGGGTTTCGATGCGGCGCAAATCGAAACGCTGGCAGCGCGATAAAATCGTGACGGGCACCTTGCGGATCTCGGTCGTGGCGAACATGAACACGACATGCGGCGGCGGCTCCTCGAGCGTCTTGAGCAGCGCGTTGAACGCCGCCTTGGACAGCATATGCACCTCGTCGATGATGAACACCTTGTAGCGCGCGCTGACCGGCGCATAGCGCACATTCTCGATAATCTGGCGGACATCGTCCACGCCCGTATTCGACGCGGCATCAATTTCAATCACGTCGGGGTGGCGGTCTTCGCCGATCGCCTGACAGACGGGGCAATCATCCGTCGGACCCGCCGTAGGCTTGCCGTCGCCGTTGGGGCCGACATAGTTGATCGCGCGGGCCAGAATGCGCGCCGTCGAGGTTTTCCCCGTCCCGCGAATGCCGGTGAACATATAGGCGTGGTGCAGGCGACCTTTTTCGATCGCGTGGGTCAGCGTCCGCACCAGAACGTCCTGGCCGACGAGTTCGCCGAAATGGCGCGAGCGGTAAGTACGGGCAAGGGCGCGATAAGTAGACATAAACACCAATCTAGCAGGAAAGGAAGGAAGCTCACAGACCCAATCGGTTCGATTACGGCTGCTGCCTTTCGGCCCTGACCGGGTTCATCGACCAAGGATTGCCCTGAAGCCCCCTTCCCGAGGGGGTTTTATACCCCGATTCCACCTTGTGCGCCACCGCTTCACGGCCTGAGCGCGCCACAAAAGAAAAACCCCGCGGAAACCGCGGGGTTTTTCCCGAATTTCAAGGCAATTAGCGGAACAGGTTCAAAAGAATACCCGGCCCCTGATTGGCGATACTCAGCGCCTGGGTTCCAAGCTGCTGGCGGATCTGCAAGGCTTGCAGCCTGGCCGATTCCTTGGCCAGATCCGCATCGACCATGGCGCCGATACCCGTCGTGGTCGAATCGCGGAGAACCGCAATGAAGCTCTCCTGATTGCTGACCGAACGGATATAGCTACCGATTGTCGACAAGGCGGAACCGACCGTCGACTGGAAGGTGACAAAGTCCCCGCCCAGCAACGTGGTAGCCGCCGAAGCGTCCGCCACGTCGACCAAATCCGCCGTCTCGGCTTCGATGTCCTGGCTGTCCAAGGTGAACGTGCCGCCATTGATATCATAGATAATGCTGACATCGCCGCCGGCCGTATTCAACAAATTGGCGCCGTTGAACTGCGCCTGAGCGATGAAGTTGTCGATCTCGGCACGCAACGCGGTATAGTCGGCGTTGTACTGGGATCGCTCGTCCACACTCAGGCTGTCATCGCCGAGTTTAACCAATACCTTGCGGATCTCGCCCAGCGTGTCGGAAACGCCTTTCAGCGCTTCCTGAGTCACGGTAAGCAGACCCTTGGCCGTCGACAAACGCTCGCCGACGGCTTCATAAGCCTTGACGTCCGAACGCAGGCCCTGGGCCACGGCGAAAGCCGCCCCGTCGTCTACCGCATCTGCGACGCGATAGCCGGTCGAGACACGCTTCTGCGTGATTTCCAGATCCGTGTTGGTACGGTTCAAGGATTGCAAGGCAATAATTGCTCCAAAGTTCGTATTGACCGAATTGGTCATGGTTAGTCTCCTGTTCTGGGTTGGGAATTCCTCATTCTGAGGCCTCTCCAGAATATCAGGGCATTTTTAACCGGTTGTAAAAATTTGATGAATAAAAAATGAATCACGACACCCCGGGAAAATCCCGGGATGCCGCGATAAACTTTATGTCTTGAGCCGTTCTTAACGGAACAGGTTCAAGAGGATGCTCGGGCCTTGGTTGGCGATACTCAAGGCCTGAGTACCCAACTGCTGGCGGATCTGCAAGGATTGCAGTCGAGCCGATTCTTTCGCAAGGTCGGCGTCCACGATGGAACCGATACCGACGGTCGTCGCGTCGGCCAGAACTTTCGTGAAGCTTTCCTGGTTGCTGACCGAACGGATGTAACCACCGATCGTCGACAGGGCCGAACCGACCGTCGACTGGAAGGTCACGAAGTCGCCGCCCAAGAGCGTGGTAGCAGCCGAAGCGTCTGCCACGTCGACCAGGTCAGCGGTTTCAGCTTCGATGTCCTGGCTAACCAGGTCGAAGGTACCACCGTCGATGTCGAAGATGATGCTGACATCGCCGCCTGCCGTGTTCAGCAGGTTGGCGCCGTTGAACGAAGCCTGAGCGATGAAGTTGTCAATCTCCGTACGCAGCGAAGCATAGTCGGCGTTGTACTGGGCACGTTCGTCGGCGCTCAGAGAGTCGTCGCCGAGTTTAACCAGCACTTTGCGGACTTCGCCGAGGGTGTCGGAAACACCTTTCAGCGCTTCCTGGGTCACGGTCAGAAGACCTTTAGCCGTCGACAGACGTTCACTGACGGCTTCATAAGCCTTAACGTCCGAACGCAAGCCCTGGGCCACAGCAAAAGCCGCACCGTCGTCGACGGCGTCGGCAACGCGATAACCGGTCGAAACGCGTTTTTGCGTCGACTGGAGATCCATGTTGGTTCTGCTGAGGGATTGCAGTGCGACAATCGCACCAAAGTTGGTGTTGACTGAGTTAGTCATAGAAGTTTCTCCTTCTGGGTTGAACGCGACCATTCTTGGCCGCATTTACCAGTCTGAACGAATCTCCTGAAGATCGGGTTAACATAGGACATAACACCATAAACCTCTTCGAAAGGTTTTGGTTTTACAAAAAAAAACATGACGAACACCCAATTTGCCGCCGCCCAGGATCAGATCACCGCCGGAGACCTTTCCGGGGCGATGGAAACCTTGAGCCGAATCCTCGTTTCCGACCCCAAGGACCGCAACGCCCTTTATCTGCGGGCGCATGTCGCGTTTTCTTTACAAAAAATTAAGGAAGCGACGCAGGATCTCGACGCACTGATCGCGCATTATCCCACCGATATGCAGGCCTTGGACGATCGCGGCGTTTTGTTCCAGCAAAGCGGCGATTTCGGACGCGCCGCGCAGATGCATATGCGCGCCGCCGAGATCGGGTTGAGGGAACAACGCGCCGAGGTCGAGAATTACCTCCTCAATCTGGCCATCGCGTTGACCCATTTGAAACAGGATGACAGCGCCGCCAAGGTTTACCGCGACGTGCTGGTCATCAATCCGCAAAACACGCGTGCGCTGGTCAATCTGGGCGTGCTGCTCAGCGAAAGCGATCCGGCCACGGCGGAAACCTGCCTCAAGCGCGCTTACGAATCGGGCGACCAGAGTTTCGAGCTGTGCATGGGCATCGGAAATATCTGCCGCCAGCAATCGCGCCTGACCGAGGCCGCACAATGGTACGACAAGGCGCTCGCGCTCGACCCGAAAAACAAACAAGCGCGTTTCATGCTGGAATTGTCGCGGGGCGAAAATCCACCCGCACCGCCACCCGAACATATCGCCAGCCTGTTCGATTCCTATGCCGCGGATTTCGAAGGCACTTTGGTTGAAAAACTGAAATACCGCGCACCCGATTTTTTAATGAAAGCGATCGAAACCCCGCTCACAGAATTAAAGGCGGAGCATTCCGACCTGACGGCGATCGATCTGGGCGCGGGCACGGGCCTAATGGGCAAATTGCTGCGCCCGCACGTCGCACGCAGCACGGGTCTCGACCTGTCGGAAAAAATGCTGGCAAAGGCGCAACAACAGAATGTTTATGACGACATACTGTGCTGCGACATTCTCGACGGATTGCGCGGTAAAGCCGGAAAATACCATCTTGTCACCGCAGCGGACGTTTTCGTCTATGCCGGAAAACTGGACGAAATCTTTTCCGCTGTGTCTCTTGCGTTGAAACAAGGCGGCCTCTTCGCCTTTACGGCCGAAGCGATGAACGAGAACGAAACCGGGGATTATTTCCTGCGCGAGACCGGGCGCTATGCCCATGCCGAATCCTATTTGCGCCGCCTGGCCGAGAAAAACGGGTTTGCCGTGCTGTCGTTTGAAAAAAACTGGGTGCGCACAAATAAGAACGCGCCATTGGACGGATTTATCGTGACACTAAGAAAGCTCTAGAGAATCGGGATCAATTCTCAATCACCGCCATCGCTGCCACTTTCATCTGCAGAAGTCTTAGTTGGCGATAATCCTGCGCCAGCTGCCGCGCCTTGAGCGACACTTGCAACCTGTCCATCGCGCCCTCCGTCGGAAAGCTCGACGAATGAATTTCGTTATACAGGTTGGGAGATATCATCAAATCATACTCCAAAAGGCGATCCATGGCCGCCTGACTGATAATACGATCACCGCCCGGCGTATCTGGCTTGTTGGTGAGGCCACAGGCATAAGCTTCCTCGGCAGTGATTTCCGTCGCAGGACGCTGGCAGGCTATCGTATAATCGGGCACCGAAATCACCCCGCCGATACCAAGAATTTCCAGCATCTTGTTGACAATACCTTCGGTTGCCACGCTGGTGGTCGCGCGCCGCGAAGCCAGATCGTTCAAGATAGCCAAACGCAAATTATTGCGCGAAATATCCCTTATCTTCGACATAAAATCCGCGCTGGATACATCCATATCGCCTATGTGTGTCGTATCCACCATGATGCCGAAATAATTCTGGGCCAGCCGTACACCGTCGATAACCGTCCGGCGCTCCCATGTTCTTGGCGAAAGAAAAATATCCACTACCGTATCATTGCTTCGCAAGCCCGCCGCCTCGCGCGCCGTTCCACACTCGGCAGGCGCATTCTGCATCTCTGGAAAACAGAACATTCTCACATGCGCGTGATACATATCCGCAACACCTGTCAGAACCCCCTGCGAAAACGTACCGGTGTCGGTCGTTCCGCCATCCTGCGCGCTGGGGATGGTGCGCGAACCGTCCACGGTGCCATACCCCAAAACAGTTTGCAGATTAACCAAATTCAATTCCTTCTTGACCTCCCGGGCGGTCATATCGCTGCTGACGTAAAGCACTAAAACGCTCTCCAACCATGGAAACAGGGAGGGAATCGCCATCCCGCGGATACGCCTGTTTTCAAAGGCCAGGATATCGAGCTTATTGATCTCCTCAGCCAAACTTCTAAGACGATTCCGCACACGGGAGATAATAGCCTCAAAAGACTGGATCTTTTCTTGAGATGCCATCCTGACCGTGCTCGTGATGGCACTGGCCGACAAGGCATCCGCCCGCACAACGCCAGAAGTCGGCAGCAAAAACATGAAAACCGATACGGTCATCACAAAGGTTTTCTGGAAAGGAAAATCAGGCCACATCGTCATTTTTGTTGAATCGCCTCAAGTGCCGCCTGAATTTCAAGCCAGCGGTTTCGCTGATAATTCACTGCCGTCTGGAGCGCCGTCAGCCAAACCTCTTCGCGCCGCGCCTGCGCCGGCGTCAGGCTGCTGATATAGTTCAAATAACCCGGGGAAAGAGGCATCCGGTACATCAGGATATCCATATACTCCGCAATACTGATCGTGCTCCGAGCCTCAATTTCTTGAACACGCTGAAAAAGATAAGGGTCCGAGGCTGCATTCCCCAAACGTTCCAGCAACACGCCGGCAATTTGCTGGGCGGCCTCGGTACCCATCATACCGACACGTTCGCCGAACAGCAGTGCAAAGGGATAGGTCGCCATCATCTGCCGCGCAATGACAGCCTGCGTGTTGATATAATCCGCTTGTCTGGCAGGGTCACCCATCTCGGCTACGTTGGGCACATCGGGTGGCGGACCGACCAGAAAATGCATCGCCTGCGAGAAAGCGCCGTAATAAACCGGTGCCAGCTCGTTCGTATTCGTATGGCCTGCCGCCTGCCCAACCGGAAAAGTTTCCGGATGAAAAAACATCGCTTCGGGACGCAGCGGAAGATTGACCAGCTGGTCGCGCATCCGTGCATTCTCACCAGTCGGTGTCCGACCGAACAAGCCATCACGGCTGAGGACATTCGTATCAATCGCAGGCGCTGTTGTACCGCCTCCTCCCGACAGAACAGCCCCACACCCCAGCGTATAACGCGTCGTCTCGATCTGCACATTGGCCAACGTGCCGTTGCGTCCGCGCGGATCACAGAAAAAGCGCATGAAAATCTCGAAAATCTGGGCATTCGTGGTCAAAGACCCAAGCGTCGGATCCACAAGATATGGTGCAAGCGGCTCCATTGTATTGGAACGGACAAGATTCAACTCGTTGAGGCGGTTTTGAAGGATATCACGAACCGCTATTTCCGTACCGGCAATCCCCACTGCGGCCGCCGCCAGAGATTTTAAAAGGCGGTCATCCGGCGCAACCCCGGCATCCCGCAGACGTTGCGCATTTTCGATCAAAATCCGGTTGGCTTTAATATCCTCGACCGCACGATCCAGACCATCTACCAACCCCTTGTTAAGAGCTTCATAGGATTGGATCTCTTCTTTGACTGCCATGCTGATGGCGCCGCTGATCTGCTGGGCGGAAATCGGATCGGCTTGCGCCCTATCTGCCGCGCCAAGCCCCACACACGAAAAAATAACAAAGAACAAAAATACCGGGCGCGAACGCAGCATCAGAAGCATGGACATGAAACAAACCCGCTTACAAACAAAGTTATCTAACATTTTAATCAAATATTTTGGGATTTGCAAGCACAATAGCGTTCTCCTCTTGCCTAAACTTATCTTAACGAATACACCCTAGGAAGGGATATCACTATTGTGGGAATCCGACTATGGCGACATCACCCCCAGACACAAAAAAGCCCAGCGCCGGCCGGCCGGACGGCGCGCTCGATACCGTTGTTTCGCGTAATATCTTTTACAAGGACGGCTATCGCAACCTGCAACGGCTTGCGATCCTTCAGGCGTTGGCCATCTGTATCCTGATCGGGGCGCTGGCGATTACCATCGCCGTCTCACGGCCTCAGGATCGTTTCTTTGCCACAACCGCCGATGGGCGCCTGATCCGCATGATTCCCTTGAATCAGCCTAATATGAACGACGCCGCCATTATCTCGTGGACGGCGCGCGCCGCCTCGGATGTGATGACTTTCGGGTTCCACGATTATCAGCGACGTTTGCAAGAATCCTCCACCCATTTCACCCGCCGCGGCTGGCAGAGCTTTACCGAAGCACTGCAACGCTCGCGCATCATGGATGGCGTTCAAAAATCGCAACAAATCGTCACGGCCGCCCCCAAAAGCGCACCCGTCATCGTTCAGCAGGGTCTGGTCGATGGCATTTACCGCTGGGTGATCGAATTGCCGCTGATCGTCACCTATCAATCGGGTACGGCACAACAAAGCAACACGCTGAACGTCCAGCTTGTTGTCGTGCGCGTTTCAACTCTCGACAGCTCGTCGGGAGTCGGTATCCAGCAATGGGTCGCGCGCTAGGACGGGTTGTTAACGAAAACCTTGGCGTTTGACGAATCTTATGCCATGCTTGGACACGCCTCAATCACCTAAGGGAGCCTCTCTAGTGTTGCCGCTATTGCGAAACGTTTTTTTGACCGGAATCTTGGCGGCAGCCCCCCTGCAGGTGGTTGCTCAGGAAGCCGCTCCGCTATTGCCAACTCCCCCGACGGAACAGCTTCAGAACACGCCGCTCCAAGAGGCGCCACGCCTTGAGCCCATGCTTAGCCCGCGTGAGCAGGCCCTGCGCAACGAAGAAGCCGCCCGCAACGCCGCCACACAGCAAAATCAGCAACCGCAAACCCAAGAAGCTCCTCCAGCCGCGCCTCCCGGCTCGATGGCACAGGCCATTCAGGATAATATGACGCCACAGCCGGCTCAGATGGCTTATCCCCAACAGCCCGAAATAACACAACAAGCACCGCAGCAACCCAGCCCGGTCATGCCGCAAGCGCTCCAGCCCATCACCCCGCCGCCTCAGGCTGAATCGGCTCCTACGGTGACAACGGCAACCGGATTCGGGTCGGCCGGCAGCGGTAAATCCATCCCTTCCGGCACCCAGATCATGCCCCTGACCAGCGTGGCCAATACCGGAATCGATATGCGGCTCGATCCCGATCTGGTGGGTGGATACGACCCCAATATGCCGAATATTGAAGCCCTTCCCTATGAGACCCAGCTGCGCATCCGCACCGAGCAAATCCGCGAGCAGGCGCGCCAACGGGCCTTTGAGCAAGCCAAACGATCCGTTCTGCCGCTGGAAACCTATGAAATCCGCGACGTGCTCGGTCGCCTGAAAGACACACAGGAAGCCATTCAAACCCCGGTTCGTCCGGCCCCCACCCCCGGCAACGTCATCCGCACCATTTCAACCGACCCGGCTGCAAAGCCCAAAACCATCCGTCTGGCTGCCGGAAACGTCACCACGCTGAACATTATCGATATCACCGGCGAACCCTGGCCGATCGTCGATATCGGCTTTGGCGGCAATTTCGACGTCAAGCCGCCTGAACCGGGCGGTCACGTCATTCGCATCACGCCCTTGCGCGATTTTGCTCGCGGAAATCTGGTCGTACGTCTTCTCAAACAGACGACTCCCATTACCTTCTCGTTACAGTCCGGTGGCGAAGCTGTCGATTATCGCTTTGATGCGCGCATTCCCGAATATGGCCCCAATGCCAAAATTCCGCTGGTCGATGAGGGTATCCAATCCATCGCCGGCGATCGGATTACCACCGCCTTCCTCGAGGGCGTCCCCCCGTCGGGCGCAGAGAAGCTTTCCGTGGATGGCGTTGACGGACATACCTCGGCCTGGCGTTTTGCCGGGGCGCTTTATGTGCGCACCCCCTTGTCCCTTTTATCCCCTGCCTGGCAGGGAAGCGCGACATCGGCGGATGGTATGAATGTTTACGTGATGGGTGAGGCCCCCGTCTTGCTGATGTCGAACAAGGGAAATCTCGTGCGGGCGCGTCTGAGCGAGATAAAAAAATAGCGGAGCGAAACGATGGTAGACGACAACCACAATAACGACCTGGAATCTTTCGGAGAGGAAGAGTTTCTGGCCGCTGAAAGCGACTACGAGCGCGACAATACCCCGCCGAAACAAAACCTCAAGGAAATCTGGGAACAAAATCCCTCGCTGAAGATGTTTGCGATTGTTGCCGGGATCGGCGTATTCCTGATTGCTTTCATGGTGCTGGGATCCGGTGGCAGCAGCAATAAGCCCAAGGATTCGGACCGATCGATTGTTCGCCAGACCGCCGATGTCAGCCACGTGCCGGGGACCACCGAATTGCCGCCCGCCTATGAAGAAGCGCTGCGTCAGGCCAATGAACGGTCGGCCGAAATGGCCGCCGCCACGGGGGGCAGCGCGATCCCGACCCCGATTGCGCGCCCGACGGAGCGCATTGAGGCTCCCGTCCAGACCGAAAAAGCCGATCCGCTCGCCGAATGGCGCCGCGAGGCCGAGCAGCGCCGCCTGGAACGTGAAAAACTTGAAGAAGAACGACGTCGTCAGGCGGAAGAGCAGCGGCGGATTACCCTGCCGGAACCGGTACGCGTTGCAGCCCCTACCCCCGTCCAGCCGCAAAATCCGCCTTTGCCGACCGGCCCGACACCCGATCAGATCCAGCAAATCGCACAAGGCCTGCAACAGCAGATGCAAACGATTCTCGAGACCCAGATCCCCAAGGAATCCGTCGTCGTCAGCATGAACATTCAGCCCGGCTACAAGATGGAAAAATATTTCCCGCCCGAGCCCCCTCCCCCCGGCGCGACACCCGTGTCGGCGAACAACCCCATGGGAGGTATGGGAGCTAACAAACCGACCTTGCCGCTTATCCCAGCCGGATCGATCGCCTATGCCCAGATCATTACCGAGGCCAATTCCGACGTGCCCGGGCCTGTTCTTGCCGAAGTCGCCTCCGGCCCGTTGGCCGGCGGCCGAGCCATCGGAAGCTTTCAGGTTGCCGAAAAACATCTTGTCGTGCAGTTCAACCGTATCGTCAAAGACGGCATCGAATATCCGGTTCAGGCTTATGCGCTTGATCCGGGAACCACGCTTCCAGGCGTTGTTTCCGATGTGAACAACCACTATTTCACGCGCGTCTTCCTGCCCGCGGCGGCCAAGTTCATTTCGGGATTTGCCGAGGCCGCTACACAAAAAGACACGCAAGTCGTCGTCAGCAACGGCACGGTTGTTTCCGAGAGCAGCAACGAGCTCGACACCGAGGAGCAATTACTGAAGGGCGCGAAAGAAGCCGGGCAGAAATTGTCGCAAATTGTCGACGAAGGCGCCAGAAGACCCCGCACCATTCGTATTTTTGCTGGCACGCGTGTCGGGATTTTATTCCTCAACAGCGTCGCCGACCCCAACGCGGCGACCCACCCGCAAATGCCGCAAAGCGTCTTCAACCCCGGAGGACAACAGGCCGCGTTCGGCGGGGGACAATTCACGTTCGGCGGCGGGCCGACTACCGGACAAAGCGGCAACCCGGGCTATGTTGCCGCCCCCGGCGCAAGACCTTATCCCATGATCACCGAGGCGACGCGCCCGGTTCGCTAACACCTCTCATCCGCCTTAACACCCAGGAGAAAACTTTATGACCGACCAAGAAAAGGATTTTGACGAATTTGACCATCTGGTCGATGAGAACCCGGATCAGGACACGGCGGATTACGTCGAGGACAATCTGGACTATGCGCCCAAGCGCAAAAAGAGCAGCCTTTCTCTGGTCTTGATGTTGCTTGTCTTGCTGGGCGGCGCGGGCGCTGCCATCTGGTTCGTTTTTCTGAGCGGCCCTGCACCGCAGACGCGCCCGGCTCCGGTCCCGATGCCCGCCCCCGTTGCGACAGCGCCGGAACAGCCCGCGCCTATGGCTCAGGAAACGCCTGAAATTACTGCCCTGCCCGATGGCCTTGTCACTCCAGAACCCGAGAAAACCGGTGCTGCAATCGCACCGATCCCCTCACCCGTTCCGGAAGAAGAGCCCCTGATGATGGCCACCGGGGCCGAAGCTTTGCCACCGCCCGGCCCGGCCCTTGAACCTGTCCAGAGCACCCCGACGGCAGAGGAAACCGCCTCCATCAGCCCGGCATTGTCAGACGAAACGCCGACTGAGGAAACCGCCTCTGATACAGCTTCCGAGTCGGACCTTGATATGAAACCCTCTCTCCCGACAACCGATGACCCGGTTGCTAGGGAAGAATCATCTCCCATTGCCGCCGCGTTGCCGATGGACGACCAACCGGCCATGGAAGCGGCGCCCGTGATGCCCGCCCCCGCCGAGGCCGTTGTGGCATCGCCTGTTGTCGCAGCGGATGACGGACGCATCGAGGCTCTTGAATCGCAAGTCCGCGCGCTGTCGGATGCGCTTGCTGCCGCGCGCGATGCAACACCGCCGACGGCACAAGCCGATCCCGAACTGGGTGACAAGATCGATGCGGTGAACCGCCGCCTTGACCAGATCGCGCAACAGGTTGACGCCCTCGACCAGCGCACCAGCAATCTGGCGATGGAGTTGCAAGGCCGCGCCAGCGCGCCCGTCAAATCCGAAGCGCCGAAAATGATCGAGCCGAAAGCCGCCCCGGCCCCCGCTGCGGCTCCTGCGCCGAAACCCGTCGTGAAAAAAGCGCCGGCCCCGGTGAAGAAACCTGCCGCGTCTTCCGTCGGCGGCTGGGAATTGCGCTCGGCACAGCCGGGCGTCGCGTGGCTGGGCAAGGCCGGATCAAGCGAGATGGCGCGCTATGCCGTGGGGCAAAACGTCCCCGGCCTCGGCACGATCCAATCCGTCATGCCGGAAAACGGCCGATGGGTCGTCAAGACCACGGGCGGCACAATCCGCCAGTAATTGAAAAGCGAGACACAAAAAAAAAGCCCCGGCACGACCGGGGCTTTTTTAATACCTGAAAAGCTATGCCGCCGCTTTTTTCAGCGTCGCTTGCAGCGTGATGTTGCCGACGGCCGCCAATGCCTTGGAGACGGGGCAGCCGGTTTTCGCGGCGTTGGCCAATTCCTGGAATTTTGCCTCCGTCACGCCCGGCACGTCGGCATGGCAGATCAACGCGATTTGCGTGATGACGAAACCCGTATCGGTTTTCGTCAGCGACACTTTCGCTTCTGTCTCGACCGATTTGGGCGTAAATCCCGCCTGCGCCAGCTGGTGCGAGAACGCCATCGAGAAACAGGCGGCGTGCGCGGCGGCGATCAGTTCCTCGGGATTCGTGCCCTTGCCGTCCTCGAAGCGCGAAGCAAAGCTGTATTGCCCCTTGAACGCCCCTTGCCCCAGCGCAAAGCTGCCATTGCCGGTCGGAAGGTCGCCCTGCCACAGGGCGGATGCGGTGTTGATCGTCATGATACGGTCTCCGTTTGGTTGAATTTCACGGGCATTTTACCCCAGCGGCGGTGCAGCCACAACCATTGTTCGGGATGGGCGCGGATATGTTTTTCTAAAAACGCGTTGATACGAAAAACAATTTCCACCACCTGCGCGTCAAGGGGTTGCGTCCCGTCGGGGATCATGGCCGGATGCACCGTCAATCGCATCCGGCAGCCCGACACGCGCACCGCCTCGACGGGCAGAATTGCCGCGCCCGCGCGCAACGCCATGAGGATAGGCATATGCGCCGTCATGGCCCGATAGCCGAAAAACGGCGCGGCGATTCCCTTGTTCAACGCCTGATCCAGCAAAAGCCCGACGACGCCGCCTGTGGAAAAACGTTGCGCGATTCCGGCCACGGCCTCGCGGCCCTTGTTCAGCAAGGTGGCGCTCGTCGTGCGGCGCAAGCGTTCCAACAAATCTGCGACATACGGGTTATTCGGGCGGCGATAGACCGTCGCAATATCCAAGTCCAGATCGCGGCAGGCCATCGGCCCGAC
>CBFGSX010000007.1:0-23889 GCA_965651535.1 uncultured Alphaproteobacteria bacterium
ATGTCCGCTAAAATCCTGGCCTTCGACGGTTCGGGCCGCAACAATTCGATGAATCACAAGTTATTGCTCCAGGGCGTCAAGGCGCTCGAGGCGGCGGGGGCCAGCGTGACGGTCATCGACCTGCATGAATTTAACCTGCCCATTTATGACGGCGATCTCGAGGCGACGCAGGGCCATCCCGAAAGCGTGAAAAAACTGAAAGAGCTTTTCAATTCCCATCACGGTTTTCTGATCGCCAGTCCCGAATATAACGGCAGCGTGTCGGGACTGCTCAAGAACGCGATCGACTGGGTGTCGCGTCAGGCGGCGGGCGAGGGGATGTATCCGGGTCTCAAGGGCAAGGTCGCGGCGCTGATGTCCGCCGCACCGGGCAAGCTGGGCGGGATGCGCGGATTGATTCAATTGAACACGATTTTGTTCGGGGTCGGCACGCTGGTGCTGCCCGAGATCGTGTCGGTCGGCTTTTATAATGACGCGTTCGACGGCGACGCCCTCAAAAATGACGGCGACAAAAAAGCGGTCGAAGCCCAGGCCAAGAAGCTGGTTCAGGTTGTCAAAGCGGTAAATTAACCAATTCGTTAGGATTGTCGCGCTAGGCATAAGGCGATATTCTCTTAGAAAAGAGGGAGGCCTTTATGCCGCTCAAGATCCAACTGAAACCCAAAGAGCGCGTCATCATCAACGGCGCGGTCATCGAGGGCGACGCCGAAGCACGCACCGAGATTGTCGTGCTGAACAACGCCTCGGTCATGCGCAGCAAGCATATCCTGCAACAGGACGAAGCCAACACCCCCGTCAAGCGGCTCTATTTCCATCTCCAGATGATGTATATCGACGAGGAGAACCGCAAGAGCTATGAAAGCGATTACCAGAAATTCCTGAAAGACCTCGAGGACACCGTCACCCTCCCGACGATCAAAGAGTCGCTGATTCTACTCAAGACCGCCGTGGACAATGCCCGATTCTATGACGCCATGAAGGTCGTGCGCGAGCTGATCAAGGTCGAGGCCGAGCTGCTCAAGATTTCCAACCCGATGGAGGATTGAGGCGCGCTCAAGCAGCGTCAGCGGTAGCGCAAGCATGAATCCGCGCTCAAGTAGCGAAGCGGTAGCGCAAACGAGAAGCGCCTCCGGGCAAAATCGGTCATAAAAGAATCAAGAAGAATCTGAAATCAGGCACTTATTGCCCGAGACCCAATCCGCCATAAGGCGGGTTTTTCTTTTGTATCCAATGCGTTGATAGTGAAAAACCGGCTTGGCACGCTCCTTGCATTTATGCCTGCCGAGACAGAAAACCCACCTCCTTTTTTCAACGCAATGGAGAAAACAGATGACTTTGAACTCGGTCCACACCAACACCGCCGCCCTCGTCGCTTTGCAGGGCCTCAACCGTACCAACCAGGAATTGCTCGATGTGCAGGGCCGGGTCAATAGCGGTTATCGCATCGCCAAAGCCAAAGACGACGGCGCGGCCTTCTCGATTGCCCAGGGCCTGCGCGCCGACAAGCGCGGCTATGAAGCGATCTCCGAACAGCTTTCCAAGGCCGTCGGCACCATGTCGGTTGCCAACGAGGCCGCCAGACAGATTTCCGACACGCTTGCCGATGTGCGTGCCGTGCTGACCAAGCTGGCCGATGAAAACGTCAGCGGCGATCAGCGCGCCCAGTATCAGGCCGACTACGTCAACCTGAAGGCCGAAATCCTGCGTTACATTCAGAACGCGGATTTCAACGGCGTCAACCTGCTCGACAACACCAACGGCATCGACATCATTTCGACGCTCGAGGGCGGCATCATGACGATGCGTTCCTTCGACCTTGAAACCGACGTGCACGATGCGCTGGCCACGATCGCCGCGACCGACCCGGCCACGGTGGCGCAGGCCGCCCTGACGGCTGCCGGTGCGCTGGCGCTTGTCGAAGCCTCGCTCGGCACCGCCATGGCCACGTTGGGTTCCGATACGAAATCGCTGGAAAACCACCTCGACTATGTCGGCATTCTCGGGGATGCCACCGAACAAGGTATCGGTGCGATCGTCGATGCCGATCTGGCCAAAGAATCGGCACGCTTGCAGGCCTTGCAGGTCAGGCAGCAGCTCGGCACGCAGACCCTGAGCATCGCCAACGGCGCGCCGCAGATCCTTCTGACCTTGTTCCGCTCGTAATTCATGCGGAGCAGGTCTTCGGAACGAAGGCCGTGAACGGAGACAGATATGTCTGACGCACTTGGAATCGCCCTTAGCGGATTACGTGTCGCCCAGCGCGGGATTGACGTGGTGTCGAGCAACATCACGAACGCCTCGACCACGGGCTACACGCGCAAGATTCTGCCGACGGAGACGCAGCTCGCCGACGGTCAGGGGATTGGCGTCCGCTATGGCGAGATCCAGCGCTATGTCGATCAAAGCATCCTGCGCGATTACCGCGTGCAGCTTTCCTCGCAGAATTATTATAAGGCCAAGGAAGGGTTTCTGGCGCGCGCCCTGGATTTGCACGGGGCGACGCATCTGGAGACGAATATCGGCGCGCAGATCGGTCGTCTGACCAACAGCTTCGTCGAGCTGTCGCTCAACCCCGACAGCCGCACGCTGCAGACGGATGTTCTTAACAATGCCCAGCGCCTGGCGACGAATTTCAACACCATCGCTTCGGAATTGCTGGCGATCCGCAACGAGGCGCAGGCGACGATCACCAACGAGGTCGGTAACCTCAACGCGATCTTGCGCGATCTGGCGTCCTTCAACCGCAAGATATCAACCATGACGGCGGCCGAACGTTCGACGGCGACGCTCGAAGATCAACGCGATATGCTGGTCAAGAAGCTCTCGGAGTTGATCGACGTCACCTATTATTCCGACGGTTCGAACGTGCTGACCGTGCAGACGAAGCAGGGGCATGTGCTGGTCGATACCGAGCCGCGCGAAGTGCGCTTCGACAACCAAAACCTTACCTACCAGACCTATTATCCGCAATCTTTGGGCGGGCTGGAAATTCTCGACAGCGGCGGCAATGCCGTCGATCTCATCGCGAACGGAAACAATCCCGGCGGCAAGATCGGTGGGCTTTTGTCGCTGCGCGACCGCGAGCTGCCGCAATATCTCGTCCAGATCGACGAGCTGGCGCACAAGATGATGATGCGCCTCGAGGCGCAGGGTCTGACGCTTTTCACGGACGCCACCGGCACGGTTCCCGCCAACGATCCTTCCGTCTATGCCGGTATCGCCGCGACGATCCGCGTCAACCCGCTGGTCACGGGCGACCCCAGCCTCATTCAGCGCGGCACTGCTGCTGGCACCGTCCCGGCCGGATCGAACCAGGTGATCCGCAACGTGCTCGACTATGCTTTCGGCAAGTTTGCAGACGCGCTCGGTACACCCAACGTGCCGTTCAATACGCAAGATGTCGGTTATAACGGCGATATCGACTTTTTCATTCTGTCCTCGAGTAATATGACGCTCGAAGAATTCGCGCGGGCCATGCTCGACCACCAGGCGCAGGATTATTCCATTACCAAAGCTACGCTCGAGACCGAGACGCAATATCTGCACGAGGTCGAAAAACGCTTTCTCGATACGGTCGGTGTCAATGTCGACGAAGAGATGATCAAGATGATCGAGCTGCAAAAGACCTATACGGCTTCGGCCAAGATGATTTCAACGCTGGACGAGCTGTTCAGCGAATTGCTGCGCACCTTCTAGAAGCAGGAGAGATAGAATGACCTCAAGCATTTCCGACCTCGGCACCCAGCTCAGCCGCCAGTTCCTGCTTAAATTGCTGCGCACCGATCTCAGCACGGTCGAGCGTCGCATCGCCACCGGCAAAGTCAGCTCGAACATGGCCGGCATGGGCACGCAAGGCGCCAGCAACGCCATTTCCTATCGCAACAAGATCGCGCTCAATGCCGCCTATACTGAAAATCTTCAGGCGGCGCGCATCCAGTTCGAGGTGATGGATCGCGCCATGTTGTCGATCAACGATCTGGCGCGCGACACGCTGACCAGTCTGCGCAAACAGCTTCAGGATACCGACCCGCAGGCCGCCATTCTGTCGAACGAGGCGCAGTCCAAGCTCAATAGCATCCTCAGCAACATGAATACGCAGGTCAATGGCCGCTATGTCTTTGCCGGGGACAATATCTATACGCCGCCGCATCAGGACGTGGCCGCGCTCAACACCAGTTTCGCGGCACTGACCGCTGGATGGCTGGCCGGTGCGCCGACCGCCGCTTCGGTAGTAACGGACGCGCAGGGCATTGCCGGCGTCGGCTTGGGCTATGACGCCGATTTGCTGACGGCGGGCAGCGTTTCGTTCCGCGGCGACACCAATATGGACATTGATTATACGACCTTTGCCAATCAACCGGGATTTTCGGATATTTTGCGCGGACTGGGGATCATCGCCAATTTGCCCGCGCCAACGACGCCAGCCGAACAGGATAATTACTGGGCGGTGGTCAACGGCGCCATTGCCCTGCTCGACCAGGGCACGAAAGAAGTCGACGAATATCAGGGGATGCTCGGCGTGCAGGCCAAGGTGGTCGACGATTTGATCACCACCCATCGCGAGAACACATCGATTTACGAGGAATTCGTAGGCAGCGTCGAGGATGCCGATCTGGCCGATGCGTCGATCCGTCTACAAGCGCTGCAAAGCCAGCTTGAAGCCAGCTATAACGTCGTCGCGCAGCTCAAGAGCTTAAGCCTCGTCAATTATCTGTAACAGTTTTTCTTCGCCGACGATATCGAGCGCCATCTTCGCGGTCGGGTAATCGCCCAAAGAATCGCGCAGCGATGCTTTATCCGCGTAGATGGTTTGATCGACCAAAATGTCCAGAGCGAAACGCTGGCGCGAAACGCCGACCAGCAAATCGGGCAGGGTGATTTTTGCGCCGATGACCAGCACGATGTGATCCACCGCCAGTCCTTGCGCCGCCGCGAGAGAATAAAAACGGTATCCGCCGCCCGCCCCGCGCAGCTTTTGTAAAAGGGTCTCGTCGCCATGCACGGCGACCAGCGTCTTGTCCGGCGCTTTGTCGTCGAGCAATTTCTTTAGCGCATGCGTCAAGCCATCCGTCGGCACGAATTCAAGGGACATTTCATCCAGCGCCGCCGCGACGTCGCCGGAATAAAGCGTGTCGACCATCCGGCGCAGCGCGGGCGTTTTCTGCCGGAACGGAAAATGCAGCGCGATCACCGGCACTTTTCCCGATTGCCGCAGCCAGCGAAAAGGCTGGCCCGGATCGGCGGGCAGAAGCTGTTTGTCGTCGCCGATCATGATGACGCGGCGCGCTTTTGCGTCGGCGGCACGCGCCAGAAGCCGCGCCATCTTGTTTGTGCCCAACAACCCCGCCTCGTCGATCACGAGGATCGCGCCTTCGGGCCAGGCCGTCCGCACGTTCAGGGCTTCGTCGAAAACCATCGCGGCGACATTCTTGAGATTGAGCTTGTCCTTGACGCGCTGGAGAGCGGGCTTTTCCTGCGTCATCGCCATGACGGGAATTTCCGGCACGGCTTCGCGCGCCAAATTCGTCCACAGCGCCGCGACGGTCGATTTCGCAGCACCCGGCGGCCCCGTCAGCAAAACGGGCGTGCCCGCGCCGATCATCTCTTCGAACACGACGCGCGCCTGCTCGTTCAATTCCTGCATATCGGTTTTTTGCGCCTTGTCGTGGATGAAATTGCGCTTTTGCTTTTCAAGAAACTCGGGTTCGAATGTCAGCGGCACGGCATTTTCATGCAAACGGCTCAACGCTTCTAGTAGCCGTTTCTCGTCGTGCAGGTTTTCCCGCGTCGTCCAATGCGCGTCGTCAAGGCGGACAAGATCGTCCGTTTCGGCAGAGGAAAGGATGGCGGGCTTCATGCGCCGCCAGTGTGCAGAAATTCCAGCGCCGGTTCAAGCGCGGGTTTGGCCATCATCTGCGCCGCGTCGGCGATTTTCTGGCCGCGGAACCACGTCATCTGGCGTTTGGCGTATTGCCGCGTCTGCATCTGCGCCTGTTCGACGGCTTCGCTCAGCGTCAGCCGCCCGTCGAGATGGTCGCGCAAGGCCTGCAGTCCCAGCGCCCGCGTCCCCGTCAGAATCGGATCGGGGTTAAGCGCATTAACGGCGCGCGCCTCGTCGAGCGCGCCCGAACGCACCATGATCTCAAAGCGTTTGTTGATGCGTGCATGCAACCAGCTTTTTTCAGGCGCCAGCACCACGGCGCGATAATCAAGATCCGGGGCGGGATTTTTTTTCGGCATGGCCTGCCATGCGGAAAGACTCTGGCCGCTGGCTTCGTAAACTTCACGCGCGCGGATCATGCGCTGGCGGTCGGTCGGATGCAATCGTGCCGCCGCCTCGGGGTCGATGCCGGCAAGCGCCGCATGAAATCCCTGCGGCCCCAGCATGTCATACAGGTCGGATACGTGTTTGCGCGTGGCCTCGGGCACGTCCGGCATGGGCGCGAAACCGCTGACCAGCGCGCGGAAATAAAGCCCGCTGCCGCCGACCAGAATGGCGCGCTTGTTTTGCGCGTGACTATCGCGGATGGCTTCGAGCGCTTTTTTTGCCCAAGCGGCGGCGGAATAATTTTCCGTGATCGGATGAAATCCGTAAAGAAGATGCGGCGCGGCTTCGCGTTCCTCGGCGTTGGGCTGCGCGGAAATCACGGGGATTTCGGCATAGATCTGCATGGAATCGGCGTTGACGACGATGCCGTCGACGCGTGCCGCCAGCTCGGCCGCCAGAGCCGACTTCCCGCTGGCTGTCGGCCCTGCGACGATCCAGACGGTTTTATTCGGCAAGCTTCACCGCCACGAAGCGCAGATTGGTCTGGCTGTTGACCAAAAGCAAAACAGAGGATTTCTTCGCCGCCGCCGCTTCGTCCACCGCGCTGCGGATGTCTTTGGGCGTGGCGACGGTTTTCTGGTTGACCTCGAGGATGACGTCGCCGGGCATGACGCCCTTGGCCGCCGCGTCGCCGTTGCGGTCAAGCTGCGTCACCACGACGCCCGTCACGTCATTGCCAAGACCGAAGCGGCTGCGCAGCGCGTCGTTGAGCGGCGCGACCGACAATTTCAGCTTGTCTATTTTGGTTTGCGACGGCACAGCGCTTTCCTCGGGCAGGACTTCGGCCTGCTCGTCGAGCAAACCTTTTTCCTTGGCTTTTTCAAGCTGGCCGGGAATGATCTTGAACTTGAGTTTCTTGCCCTGGCGCAGCACGGTGATGTCGGCCTTCTTGCCGATGGACGCGTCGGCGACCATGCGCGGCAGGAAGCGCATCTCGCGCACCGGCGTGCCGTTGAATTCGACGATGATGTCGCCTTGTTTCAGCCCTGTTTTTTCTGCCGGGCCGCCCGGCGTGACGGACGCCACCAGCGCGCCCTGCGTGTTGGGCAGGCCCAGCGATTCCGCGATGTCTTCGGTTACTTCCTGAATACGTACGCCGATCCAGCCGCGTTTGGTGACGCCGTACTGAATCAGCTGGTCGATCACGGGTTTCGCTAAACTGGACGGAATGGCAAAGCCGATACCAATCGAGCCACCCGTCGGCGAGAAGATCGCCGTGTTGATGCCGATGACGTCGCCGGCCATGTTGAACATTGGGCCGCCGGAATTGCCACGATTGATCGACGCGTCGGTCTGGATGAAATCGTCATAGCGCCCCGCGTTGATATTGCGCTGGCGCGCCGAAATAATGCCGCTGGTGACCGTGCCACCAAGACCGAACGGGTTCCCGACCGCCAGAATCCAGTCGCCGACGCGCATTGTATCGCTGTCGCCCCATGAAACGGCGGTTAATTTTTTCTTGGTCTCGACCTTGAGCAACGCCAGATCCGTTTCGGAATCCCGTCCGACGACCTTGGCAGCCAGTTTGGTATCATCGTGAAAAGTGACGGTGATCTCGTCCGCGCCGTCAATCACGTGATTATTCGTGACGACATAGCCCTTCTCGCCGTCGATGACGAAACCCGAACCCAAGGACTGGATGTTGGGCAGCGGCCCCATGCCCGGCGGGCCCATATTCGGGTTGTTAAAAAATTCGTCGAAGAAATCCTGAAAGGGGCTGCCGGGCGGAAATTCCGGCATCTGGATTTGCGGCGCGCCATCGGCGGATTTACGGTCGGTTTTTTGCTTGGTCGAAATGTTGACCACCGCATCCGAGACGCGCGCGCTGAGATCCGCGAAGCTGTTCGGGATCATGGCCGGGGCGGCGGGCTGGGCGGCGGCGGGCGCGGCCAGCATCAGAATCAGGAAAAAGGCGATCATCGGACGCATGGCGGAAACCTCGTGTGGCTGGAGCTCTTATATAATTGGTCATTTGCGCAAATTCGTCAACTGGGCTATGACATTTCATGCCCCGCATCCTGCAAACCGGATTTGACGCCCTCGACGAGGCTGCGCGCCTTATTCTCGAAGGCCGCCTTGTCGCTTTTCCGACGGAAACGGTTTACGGGCTGGGCGCCGACGCAACCCAAGCGGCGGCGGTGGCGCGGATTTACGCGCTCAAGAACCGCCCCGATTATAACCCGCTGATCGTGCATGTGCCCGATCTGGAGGCCGCCGAAAAACTGGCCGAGTTCGACGAACGCGCGCGCAGCGTGGCACGGGCGCTGTGGCCGGGGCCGATCACGCTGGTGCTCAAAGCGCTTCCCGATAACAACATCGCGCCGAACGTCACCGCCGGGTTGCCGACTCTTGCGCTGCGCGTGCCCGCGCATCCGGTCGCGTCGCAATTCCTGAAATTGTGTAACGTCCCTATTGCCGCCCCCAGCGCCAACCCCTCGGGACAGTTATCGCCGACGACGCCGATGCACGTGGCGCGGCATTTCGGCGAGGATCTGTCGCTGGTGCTTGCGGGCGGCGCCAGCGCGATCGGTCTTGAATCGACCGTACTGGATCTGTCGGGCGAGGTGGCGAAAATTTTGCGCCCCGGCGCCATCGGCCCCGACGAGCTGGAGCCGCTGATCGGCACGGTTATTTTCGCCGATGGCAATGAGGCGGTCAAAGCCCCCGGACAGCTCAAGCGTCATTACGCGACGAAAACGCCTTTGCGCCTGAATGCGGTGGATGTAAAAAAGGGCGAAGGTTTTTTAGGCTTCGGCAAGACGGATTTCATCGGCGTCGAGGATGTGGGTTTTCTGCGCGACATGAATGGCGATCATTGGCGCAATCTGTCGGCCTCGGGCGATTTGAACGAGGCGGCGACGAATTTATACGCCATGCTGCACGCGCTGGACGGTGTCGGTCTGATGCGTATTGCCGTGCAACCCATTCCCGAAGCGGGGCTTGGGGTGGCGATCAACGATCGCCTGCGCCGCGCCGCCGTGCCGAAGGAAGATTTGTAATAAAAACCTCTCCCTTTGGGAGAGGTCGACGCGTCAGCGTCGGGTGAGGGATTACGAAGACACAGGATAAATCGAAAACCCTCACCCCACCCCTCTCCCAGAGGGAGAGGGAGTTTTATGCGCTCTCTGTATCGCTGAAGCGTTTCAAAAACCATGTGGCATTTATAGAGGCTCCTTGTATAGTTCCCTTATGACCGACGCTGTTTCCGAGCTGAAAAAAATCGTGGGCGAAGCCCATGTCCTGACGGATGAAAAAGACGTCGCGCCTTATTACCGCGAATATCGCGGGCGCTTTGTCGGCAAGGGGCTTTGCGTCGTGCGTCCGGCCAATACGGACGAGGTTGCTGCGGTCGTGAAATTCTGCGCCGCGCATAAAATCCCGATCACGCCGCAGGGCGGCAATACGGGGCTTGTCGGCGGCTCGATCCCGTATGAGCGCGGCAATCTGGTGCTGTCGCTGTCGCGGATGAATAAAATCCGCAGCCTCGATCCCGAGAATTTCACCATGACGGTCGAGGCGGGATGCGTGTTGAGCGCGATTCAAGACGCGGCAACGCAGGCGAAGCGTTTTTTTCCCCTAAGCATAGCCTCGGAAGGCTCTAGCCAGATCGGCGGGAACATCGCCGCCAATTCGTGCGGAATTTTGGCCATGCGCTACGGCAATATGCGCGATCTTGTTCTGGGCCTCGAGGTCGTGTTGCCCTCGGGCGAGGTGTGGAACGGTCTGCGCTCCCTGCGCAAGGATAATACGGGTTACGACCTCAAGCATCTGTTCATCGGTTCGGAAGGGACGCTGGGCGTGATCACGGCGGCGGTGCTGAAACTTGCGCCCGATCCCGGGCTGCGCGAGACGTTTTTTGCGGCAACCGACGATCTGGACAAGGTCGTAGCGCTGCTGTCCGAAGCCAAGGCAGCGTTCGGCGATAATCTTCTGGCATTCGAGTTGATCTCCCGACGCGGTGTAGAATTTGCCGCGCAATATAATCCGCAGGTTTCCGAGCCTCTGGCGTTGCGCGCGCCGTGGCATATTCTGGCCGAGGTGACGGGCGGGACGGGGCACGATGGGCTTCGCGCCCGGCTTGAGGAATTTCTCGGCGCGGCGGCGGAGAAAAATCTCATCACCGATGCGACCATCGCGCAGAACGAGAAACAGCGCGCCATGTTCTGGGTTTTACGCGAAAGCGTCTCCGATGCGCAACGCTATGCCGGCGGGTCGATCAAGCACGATATTGCCGTGCCGATTTTCAAGATCCCCGAATTTATCCGCGAAGCCGGCGCGCTGGTCGAAAGATTGATCCCCGGCGTACGCCCCGTGATTTTCGGCCATGTCGGCGACGGCAATCTGCATTTCAACCTGACCCAGCCGGAAGGCGTCGACAAGGATGCGTTCCTGTCTGAATGGAGCGCGGTCAACCATGCCGTGCATGATGTGGTGCAGAAATACGGCGGCAGCATTGCGGCCGAGCACGGCGTCGGCGTGTTCAAAGCCGAGGAGCTGGCTTCGCGCAAATCGCCCGTCGAGCTGGCGCTGATGAAAACGGTCAAGCGCGCGCTCGATCCGGACGGAATTATGAATCCCGGAAAAATCCTGATTTAGAGACGAATTTTATTAAAACGCGCGCGGGTTTGTGTTTTTTTGCAACGCTTCGAGTCGCGCTATGGCTTTGTCCCTTGTTTTGGCGTGCAATAGGGATACGTCACGAGTCGTGACAGGAAACAGATGGATCCAAGGGAGGATATTATGAAAGTCAAAGACATCATGACCGCCAGCCCCAGCTTTTTGCTGGAATCGGCCACCATTCAGGAGGCGGCGCAAAACATGCAACAGCTGGATTGCGGCTTTTTGCCCGTCGGTCAGAACGACAAGATCACCGGCGTGGTAACGGATCGCGACATCGCCTTGCGCGCCGTGGCCCAAGGATTGCCGCCGACCGCCAAGGTTTCGCAGATCGCGTCGAAAAAAGTGCTGTATTGCTTCGAGGACGACACGCTGGATTCCATTGCCGAAAACATGGCGCAGAATCAGGTGCGCCGCCTGATCGTGTTGAGCAACAAAAAAGACAAGCGTCTGGCGGGCGTCGTCTCGGTAGCGGATATCGCGCTGGCCAAGAATGCGCCGCAGGCAACGCTGACTCAGCTGCTGAAGGGCGTCTCGCAATCGTCGCGCCGTTCGTCGTCGAAAGCGGCATAACGGAATTTTTCCAAAAGAACTGGAAACTCCCCCGTCCTTACGCGGGGGATTTTTTATTTGAGCTTTTTCGCCCATTCGGAAACGCGCCGCCCCAAAAGCGCGGCCGATTTCAAATCACCTTCGGGCGGGGTGAGCGGGCCTTCCTTGGTGTCGGCCTGCGCCATCACGCCGAGGAATGAACCAAGACGGTTGATATGGTGCGGCTGTGCCCCTTCCTGTGCTTGACCGGGGCCGACCCAGATCATACCGTGTTGCGCGGCGAAAACCGAAAGCTGTATCAATACGTTCAGCTTGTCGCCGCTGAGGCCGTGCGAACAGGTAAAACCCGCCGCCAGCTTGTCGCGCCAGAGCGCCTTCATCCACACGGCGGCGCTATCGTCCATGAATTTCTTGAACTCGGCGGCAACGGACCCCATATAGGTCGGCGATCCGAAAATAATCGCGTCGCATTTTTCCAAAGTCCCCCACGGCACGTCCTGCGCAACATCGACCAACAAGGATTTTGCGCCCGCCTCGTCGATGCCGCGCGCGACGGACTCGGCGACGATTTTCGTGTGCCCGTGAAATTTCGAGAAATAGCAAACGGCGATTTGGGTCATGGGATTTTCTGGAAGAGTTCAAGGATATGGGCGTGCAGCTCGGGCGAGCTGGCGGCGACGACGCGGTCGTCATTGACGAAGCCGATGGGCGCGCCGCTCAGCTGCGTGATCTTGCCGCCCGCGTTTTCGATGATCGGCACGAAGGACGCGATGTCGTGAAGTTCCTGGCGTCCCTCGACGATGACGTCGATAAAGCCGCCGGCGAGCAAGCCGTAATTGAGGCAATCGCCGCCGAAGACGTTCATTTTTGATTCCGCGCGGATGATCTTGACCAGCTCGAAAATGCGCGGCGGCAAGCGAAGCGGATCGGTGCAGGCGAAAATCGCCTCCGACAGGTCTTTGACGTTGCGCGTTTTGACCTCGCGCCCGTTCCAGATCGTTTTGCCGCCCTTGAGGCTGATCCAGCGATCCTGTGTCACAGCCTGATCGCATAGCCCCAGAACAAAACCGTGCGTCTGGTGATAAAGGGCAATCAGCGTGCCGAAATTCGTGCGTCCTGTGGTAAAGGCGCGCGTGCCGTCGATGGGGTCGAGAATCCATTGATATTCCGCTTCCGCGTTTTCATGGCCGTGTTCCTCGCCAAGAATGCCGTCTTGCGGACGTTTTGCGCCGAGGATTTCGCGCATTGCCGTTTCAATCTCGCGGTCGGCGCGGGTGACGGGCGTATTGTCTTCCTTGTGTTCGATCGAAAGCGTTTCCGAGCGGAAATATTTCAGCGCGATGGGCCGCGCAACATCGGCCAGCGCGTGCGCGATTTCGGTAAATTCGGCGGGAAGGGAAAAGCTCATATCTCGTTTTAACATCACTGTCATTCCTACGAAAGCAGGAATCCAGTTCAATTCCGTGTCGCTGGATCCCCGCTTTCGCGGGGATGACAATCTAGTGAGAGGGCGCTTCTTCGGGTGGCTCAGCCGGGGCCGGTTCCTCTTTCGGCGCTTCGGCGGCGATTTCCGCCGCGCTCGGCAGCGGCGCGGGCGTATCGGCCATGGAACGCATATAGGCGATCACGTCGGCGCGATCCTGTGGTTTTTTCAAGCCGGGATAGGACATCTTCGTGCCCTTGATATAGGCGGCGGGCTTCCACAAAAAGACGTTGAGGCTTTGATACGTCCATTTCTCGCCCTTGGCCGCCATCTCGTTGAGCGGGGCGGAATAGGCAAAGCTGTCGATATGCGCTTTTTTGGCGTTGACCATGCCATAGAGGTTGGGGCCGATCTTGCTGGGGCCGCCCTTGTCAAAGCCGTGACAGGCCAGACAGGCTTTGGCCAAAGCTTCGCCGCGCTTGACGTCGGCGCTGCCCAACAAAGCCAGAATGGGATCGGGGCCGACAGGCGCGCCGTCACCCGAGGCGGCGGCCTCGAGCGCCGTGGTGTCGATCTCGATGGCGGTTTCCGCCGTGCCGTCTTCGCTGACGAGGATATTGGCGACAAAGCCGCACAGCATGGCGACGATGCCCGCAACCAGCAGGGCGGCGAAAATCTTGTTGTTCTCGAGGTCGTGACTCATGGGGGATCGGGCCTTTCAGCGTGCAGCATACTCTAGGGATGCAAAAGTTAAAGAGGGGTTTTCGACCATAAGAGCGTTGACATAAGAGTGACCTGCCTTTACGATTGTTTTTTTGAGTGAAAGGGTGTTTTCAAATGGCTGAAATGAAAAAGCGCAGCACGAATCAGAAAAAAGGCAATCCGGAGCTTCGCGCTTTTGCGCTTCTTGTTTTGGTTGGCTTCGCGGCAATCTCGAGCAAAATGTGCAGCAGCCCCGAGAGGAAAAAAGAGCCGAAACAACAGGATCTGCCGACGTATTTTTCCGGAGCCACCCTCTCTTTTCAGGATAATGCCGCCACGCTTTCACCCGCGCGCTCGGACAAGGTCGCCGGCTGGCCTGCGCCCCGGCACCGCTAGAAAATACCCGGGCATTCTGCCGCCATATAGTCTTTCTTTATAGAGTTGCCCTAGAATGACAAAGGATTCGACGGTCTGTCGTAAACAAGTCCTTTAAATGGGGGTAGGCGCGATGAAGAAAATCGTTTCAACATCGATTTTGCTGATGCTGGCTATGGCATCTCCGGCACAGGCTGAAATCCGGCTTGATCTCGGCGGCTATTTCCGCGGTTATGCGGGCTATGCCGATCAAGAGATCGACGATCTGCGCGCGGGCGATTTCAAACGCAAATCCAAGATATTTTTTGAAGGATCGAACAAATTTGACAACGATCTGACGGTCGGATTCTTTTCCGAGCTGTTTCAGGAAAACGGCAACGAGAATATCTCGGCCAGCTATCTTTATTTCGAAGGCGGCTGGGGCCATGTCAAATTCGGCGACGAGCGCGGCGCGCCTTTCCAGCTTCAGGTACATGTTCCCGGAGCGGACTCGAATATCGACGGGCGCGACGTGCATATCAGCTTTATCAATACCGGCGCGGCCGATGTTGATCTGGATTATCGCCATAGCGGACTGACAAGCGGTTTCGCCTATGGCACCAAAATCACCTATTTATCGCCGGATATGCGTGGGCTGCGCGCAGGGATAAGCTTCAGCCCCGAAGTGGCGCGTCTGGGCACGAGCGACTATACGAGCGGGATGGATTTCAGCAACGAGCCGGATGATTTCGAACATTTCACCGAAGCGGCCTTGCGTTACGAAGCCAAGCTGGGCGAGGTCAAGGCCCAGATCGGCGGCGGTTATTCCATGGCCGGGCTTGAGGCCAATGGCGGCACGTTCAGCGACGATTACCGCGAATGGAATCTCGGCGTGCAGCTTGCGTATAAAGGCGCGCGCCTCGGTGCGGCCTATAACCGCGACAACGGCGCGGGGTCGGCTACCGGCGACACCGAAAACTGGTCGGTGGGCGCGGATTACGCCTGGGGCGCTTATAAAGCGGGGGTAAATCACTTCGTGAGCGAAACGCAATCCGACGACAAGCTGACCCGTTCGACGGCGGGGCTGAATTATACCTATGGGCCGGGCCTGTCTTTTCGCGGGACGGTCGGGTTGTTCGATGTCAAGGCTGCTGGTGCCGACGAGAATGACGGGCATTTTGCGACCTTGGGCACCGACGTGAAATTCTAGCCGCTTGGAAGCCGCTCTCTTCTTGATTAGAGTGGCGCGATGAAACAAAAAATTTCTTTTCAGGGCGTGTTGGGCGCTTATTCGCATATGGCCTGCGCGGCGGCAGCGCCGGAATACGAGCCGCTGCCCTGCGCCGATTTCGAATCCATGCTGGCGGTGGTGGCCGACGGGCGCGCGGCGCGCGCCATGGCGCCGATCGACAATTCCATCGCGGGACGCGTCGCCGACATTCATCACCTTTTGCCGCAAAGCGGCCTTTATATTGTGGCCGAGCATTTCCAACCCATCGAGCATGTCTTGCTCGGCGTAAAGGGCGCGACGCTGTCGGACATCAAGACGGTCACCAGCCATATCCACGCCTTGCCGCAATGCCGCCAGTTCATCGCCCGGAATAAATGGGAGAAATTCGTCAGCTCGGATACGGCGGCTGCGGCGGCGCTGGTGGCCGAAAAAGGCGACAAAAGTTTGGCTGCCATTGCGTCGCGTCTGGCCGCCGAGCTGTACGGGCTTGACGTTCTGGCCTCGGATATCGCCGATCGCGGGCGCAATGTGACGCGCTTTGTCGTGTTGTCGCCGCAAAAGGAAACGCCGCCTGTCGGTGCCGCCGTGATGACGTCTTTGGTCTTTCATGTCCGCTCGGTGCCGGCGGCGCTCTACAAGGCTTTGGGCGGCTTTGCCGAGAACGGCGTCAATTTGACCAAGCTGGAAAGCTATTCCGACGGGACGGATTTCTCGGACGCGGCCTTTTATGCCGAGATCGAGGGTCACCCTTCATCGCCCGGGGTAGCGGCGGCTTTTGCGGCTCTGGAGCATTATGCTCATGTCATCGATTGGCTGGGCACCTATCCCGCCCACGCCTTCCGTTTGACGAAGGGGGATGTGCGGGGCTAGACTTGGCGCTTAACGGACTGATTTGTGGGAGATCCGAACATGACACACGCCCAGCTTGCCGCCCGGTTACTCCGGGATGCCGCCGCGTTCTTCAACCATCTGGCCGAGGAAAATCCGACCTTGGCCGAGCAAATGCAGGAAAACGCCCAGATATATAGTCAAGTAGCTGATTTGGTTGAAAAATCTCCGATGGATGCCATTGAACTCGATGAAAAAACAAGCTGAGTTTATGGAAATATCTACAATTTTAAATAATTTTTATCCATGAAGAATCTAGAATAGAACCATCGGCCCGCTTTGAAACTGAGGACACGAGTCGCGATGCTGAAGAATATTATTTCCCTGTTATCCGGTAAAGGAGATCGCGCCATGCAAACGCGTCTGGACAATTTTGCCGCCGGGATGTTTCTGGTTGTGATGGGCTCCGGCGTCTTGCTGGCTGCCTGGATGCTATTCCAGAACGCCTCGCAAAAAGCCGTCATCGCCGATATCGCCGCGGCGACGCGCGACGGTAATTATCACAAGCTGAAAAAGAATACCGACTGGGCCTCGGTTCAGGAATGGATGAAGAAGGACCTCAAGGCCCGGGGCGCGCCGATTGCCGCAACAGGTGATCGCGACCGGGCTGTGGATGAGCTGGTGGAATATTACGTGCGCCCGGAAAGCCTGCCCAGCCTGCTTTATTATTACAACTCCTCGCTCAAGCACGTCGACCCGGAGGCCTTTGTCCGCGATGTGCGCTTTAGCGGGATCACCGAAATGACGGTCGAGATCGCGCCGCCGCCGCAATTCGATAAACCCTGGCTAAGCAAGCTGGAGCCGGTTCGCGCCGTGTTCAAGCTCGAAGGCCTCGACTGGAAACTCAAAAAACTCGAAGCGCCGGATTATTTGATCCCATCGCGCGCGCCGACCCCGAGTTTCAAGGAAAATGCTTCGTAACCCTCTTCTTCCTTCTTGACAACGCGCCATCCACTTTCAAATCTCCTCTAGCGATAGAGGAGATTTTTTTATGCCGGAGCTGCCCGAGGTCGAGACGGTTGCGTGCGGCTTGCGCGCCAAAATATTGAACAAGCGCATTGCATCGCTTGAATATCGCCGCGCGAATATCCGTTTTCCTTTGCCGCGCGGCTTGTTGAAAACTGCGCCGGGACAGAAAGTCAAAAGCGTTGACCGTCACAGCAAATATATTCTTATCGGGCTTGAAAAGGGCGAGAGGATCCTGATCCATCTGGGGATGTCGGGACGGTTGCTGTTCGGCGATAAGAATTACAGGCCGCAAAAGCACGATCATGTGATAATGGATTTTGCGGGCGGCATGAAGATGATCTTCAACGATGCGCGACGCTTCGGCGTGTTCGATGCCGCGCCAAAGGGTGCAATGCATAGACTTCTTAGAAATACCGGGCCGGATGCCCTGTCGACGGAATGGACGGCGGAAAAGCTGTATGCGGCGGTTGTTTCGCGCAAGGCGGATATGAAAGCCATCCTGATGAACCAACGGATCATCGCGGGGCTGGGGAATATTTATGTGTCCGAGGTGCTGTATCGCGCGAAGATTTCCCCGAAGCGGCTGGGTAAAAAAGTAACATTGAAAGATTGCGCGAAACTCTTGTCCGCGATCCGCGCCGTTCTGACCGAGGCTTTGAAAGCGGGCGGGTCGTCTTTGCGCGACTATGTGCAGACGGATGGGGGGCTCGGGTATTTCCAGAACCGTTTCCGCGTCTATGGCCGCGAGGGGGAGCCCTGCCGAGTGTGCAAGGCCCCGATCAAGCGTATTGTTCAAGCCGGGCGGTCCACGTTTTACTGCCCGAAATGCCAGAGATAAGGGCATAATTTCCTTGACCGGAATCGGCCGCATGGGCTAAAAGAAGCCCTCGCGCGCCCCGGGTCGGGGCTTGAGCGATATTAAAGGATTGAAAAACATGGCAAATATTAAATCGGCAATCAAGCGCATCCGCACGGCGGAGAAGAAGCGTCTGATCAACCAGAACCGCGTCTCCCGTATCCGCACCTTCATCAAAAAGGTCGAAGCGGCGATCCAGTTGGGCGATGCCGCCGCCGCCGACACGGCTTTCCGTGCTCTCCAGCCCGAGATCCAGCGCGGCCAGGCCAAAGGCGCCATGGAAAAGAACGCCGTGGCCCGCAAGCTGTCGCGCCTGTCGGCCAAGATCAAGGCGCTCAAGACCAAAGCCGCCTGACGCACTTCGTGAGAGAGAAGAAAGAGGCCGGGGTTTTCCCCGGCTTTTTATTGTTTTGGAATTTTAGCGCGTGCGTCGGTCGGCCAGAAGCGCCGCCAGCTTTAAAACAGCCGCGCCGTCTTCGTGCCGTGTTTTGCAACGGCGCCCGGCCTCGCATTTTTCGCAAGTGTGAATTAAAATCCACTCATTGCCTTTTTTATCAAGACCTGTCGGCGTCATCATGCCGCCGCATTTTTCCGCGCGGTCGCCGGGATGGATGTCGACATGACGGCTCCACAGACATGACGGGCAATGATTGGTATAGCCGTCGCCTTTGACCGCGGCTTTGCATTTGGCGCAGGTGAAATCCTCGATTTGCCGCTGGAATTTTTTCATCGGATAGCCTCCAAGCTGGAAGTTAAGATATAACCTAATCCATCCGTCATTCCCGCGAAAGCGGGGATGACGATAAAGGAGGGTTATCGCACACTCAGTTCGAGACTTTCCAACTTCTTGATCTCGTCGCGGATTTGCGCGGCTTCCTCGAATTCGAGATTGGCCGCCGCCGCCCGCATTTTCTTCTCCAGCGCTTCCATGCGCTTGCGAATCTCGGCGGGCGAGTTGTATTTCGCCTGTTCCTCGGCGAAAGCCATGACAAGCGAGTCGTTCATCGCCGCCGCCTGCATGGCGCGGCCCGTGTCAGAGCCATAAATGCTGTCGAGAATATTGTGCAGCGCTTTCTTGATGCCCGTCGGCGTGATCTTGTGCTCTTTGTTATAGGCCAGCTGTTTCTCGCGGCGGCGCTGCGTTTCGGACAGCGCCGCTTTCATCGAATCCGTCATATTGTCGGCATAAAGCACGGCGCGGCCCTCGATATGGCGCGCGGCGCGTCCGATGGTTTGAATAAGGGAAGTGCGCGAACGCAGAAAACCTTCCTTGTCCGCGTCCAAAATCGCCACCAGCATACATTCGGGAATATCCAACCCCTCACGCAGCAAATTGATCCCGACCAGCACGTCGAACTCGCCCTTGCGCAAGCTCTGGATAATCTCGATGCGCTCGATCGTGTCGATGTCCGAGTGCAGGTATTTCACCTTGAGCCCGTGCTCGTCGAGATACTCGGTCAAATCTTCGGCCATTTTCTTGGTCAGCGTCGTCACCAGCACGCGCCCGTTTTTTTCGGCGATACGGCGGCATTCAAGCATCAAATCGTCCACCTGATTTTCCGTGGGACGAATTTCCGTGATCGGATCGACAAGGCCCGTGGGGCGCACGACTTGTTCGGCGAAAACGCCTCCCGTTTGTTGCAATTCCCAATCGCCGGGCGTGGCGGAAACGCAGATCGTCTGGGGGCGCAAGGCGTCCCATTCCTCGAATTTCAGCGGGCGGTTATCCATTGCCGAGGGCAGGCGGAAACCGTGCTCGGTCAAGGTCGTCTTGCGCGACCGGTCGCCTTTATACATCGCGCCCAGCTGCGGGATCATGACATGGCTTTCATCGACGAAGACGATGGCGTCGCGCGGCAAATATTCGAACAAGGTCGGCGGCGGCTCGCCCGGCTTGCGGCCCGTCAGATAGCGTGAATAATTTTCAATCCCCTGACAAATGCCCGTGGCGGCCAGCATCTCGAGATCGAATTGCGTCCGTTGCTGCAAACGCTGGGCTTCGAGAAGTTTTCCGTTCGCATATAGCTCGTCAAGGCGCAGCTTCAGATCCTCCTTGATCTGTTTCATCGCGTTGTCCATTGTCACCTCGGCGGTGACGTAGTGGCTGTTGGCATAGATGCGCGCGGTTTTCATCGCCGCACCTTTTTTGCCGGTCAACGGGTCGAACGCGACGATCTCCTCGACCTCGTCGTCGAACAAATTGAAACGCCACGCCGTATCTTCGAGGTGGGCAGGGAAAATCTCAACCGTGTCGCCGCGCGCGCGGAACGTGCCGCGCGTGAAATCCATATCGTTGCGCTTGTATTGCAGCCGCACCAGCTCGCGCAGGAAATCTTCGCGATTGATGGTCTGGCCGACAACGATATCCAGCACCATGCTGGAATAGGATTCGACCGAGCCGATACCGTAAATGCACGACACCGAGGCGACGATGATCACGTCGCGCCGCTCGAGCAAGGCGCGCGTCGCCGCGTGGCGCAAACGGTCGATCTGCTCGTTGATCTGGGATTCCTTTTCGATAAAGGTGTCCGTGCGCGGCACATAGGCCTCGGGCTGGTAGTAATCGTAATACGAGACGAAATACTCGACCGAATTATTCGGAAAGAATGCTTTCATTTCGCCGTAAAGCTGCGCCGCCAGCGTCTTGTTATGGGCCAGGATCAGGGCCGGGCGCTGCATGGCTTGAATGACATGCGCCATGGTAAAGGTCTTGCCCGATCCGGTGACGCCGAGCAAAACCTGATCGCGCGCGCCGCTTTGCAGTCCCGCGACAAGTTGCGCGATCGCGGCGGGCTGGTCGCCCGAGGGCTTGAAATCCGAGACCAGATTAAATCCGGCGGCGGCTTGACTTTCGGCCATAAAGGCGCACCTTAATAGGAAATTTTAAAACGCGATATTATATAGGATTGCGTATGCAAAAAGCCAGTATTTTGTTCCCCTCACCCGCGCGCGCCGAGGCGCTTGCGACCTCTCCCTCAAGGGGAGAGGTTGTGTGTTGTCTCCCTCTCCCCAGCGAGGGAGAGGGTCGGGGTGAGGGGGAAGTTTTCGCCGGGGAAACGGAGTAGAGGAATGCTTTTTAAAAGACTGCTTTTTGTCGCTGCTTTGGCGCTGGTCGTGTTACCCGCCCATGCCCAGCTGGGGGCGCTGAACGAGCCGCTTGTCGAGGTTTCGCTGATTGCTGAAAATGACGGCATTGTGGCGGGGCAAGATTTCACCGTCGCCATTCGCCAGACGATCACCCCCGAATGGCATACGTATTGGGTCAATCCGGGCGATACGGGGCTGGCCACTACGATCAAATGGGAATTGCCCGAAGGCTTCGCGGCGTCGGAGTTGAAATTCCCGACACCCGAGCGCCAGCCCATGGGCAGTCTGATGAATTACGGTTACAGCGACACGGTGATGGCGCTGGCAGATTTGTCCGCGCCCGCCGGATTGAAAACGGGCGAAAGCGTGACGATCAAAGGCACGGTTTCGCTTTTGGTGTGCAAGGAAATCTGCATTCCCGAAAAACATGACGTCGCGTTGGAATTGCAGGTAACGGATAGCGTGTCGACGGGGCCGTGGGCCAGCGCTTTTACCGCCACGCGCGCAAAAATGCCGCAACCGCATGACGCCGCGCAAAACGCCGCCGTGACGGATAAAACGCTTGTCCTGACGATCGATCCGCTGCCGATTCCCGCCGACCAGATTCCCGAGGAAATTTACTTCTATCCGCATGACGGGTTGTTGATCGAACATCCGGCAAAACAGGACATGACGCTTGCGGGGCGCAAGGCCGTATTGACAATTCCGCTCAACGCGTCGCGCGCGGAGCCGGTTGAAAAAGTCACGGGTGATCTCTGGTTCCGCAACGCCATGGGTGAAAGCTCTTTTGTGTTCGAGGCAGCGATAGAAGAAATCTCTCCAGCCGTAACCCCTGCGAAAGCGGGGACCCATAGCGGCTTGGCGGTTTCAGAAAATGGATCCTCGCTTGCGCAAGGATTGCAAAGAGAGAGTGACACAGAAAAAAGCGAGGGCGGCATTACTTTCCTCGCCGCTGTTTTTTCCGCGTTGCTCGCGGGAATTATCTTGAATCTGATGCCGTGCGTGTTTCCGGTGCTGTCGCTCAAGGCGCTGGGCCTTGTGCAGAAATCGCAAAAGGACAGCTACCGCGAGGTGGTGATCGGTGGGCTGTTTTATCTGGGCGGCGTGCTGGCGACGTTTACCTTGCTGGGCGCAGCCTTGATCGCGCTCAAGGCGGCGGGCCACCAGATCGGCTGGGGCGTGCAATTGCAATCGCCGGAATTCGTGGCGGCGCTGGCGCTGCTGTTGTTTTTCATCGGGCTTGTGTTGGTCGGCGCGGTCAATTTCGGCGGCAATCTGATCGGCGCAGGCAGCGCCTTGGCGAATAAATCCGGCCATGCGGGATCGTTCTTCACCGGTGCGCTGGCCGTCGTCGTGGCCACGCCCTGCACGGCGCCTTTTATGGGCGCGGCGATTTTCTACGGCCTGACCCAAGCCGCGCCCGTCACCCTGTCGGTGCTGTGGGCCTTGGGTTTCGGTCTTGCGCTGCCTTATCTGTTGCTGACATGGTTTCCGAATTTGCTGCTGAAGCATTTGCCGCGCCCCGGCATCTGGATGGAGCATTTCAAGCAATTCCTCGCCTTTCCGATGTGGGCCGCCGCGGTGTGGCTGGTGTGGGTGCTGGCGCAACAGACGGGCGCAACCGGCGTGCTGCATCTTTTGATAGCGATGTTGTCGCTGGCTTTCGGTTTCTGGTTGTGGGGCACGACACAGAACAGATCCGGGCTGTGGCAGGTAAAAAAGAAAATTATGGCCGTTGCCATTATCCTGCTGGGGCTTGTGCTGGGCTTTCGCCAGCCGATGATGGTCGAAACGGCGGCAAAAGCCTCGGCGGATGCCAATTACGAAGTCTATTCGCCCGAGCGTCTGGCCGAATTGCGCACCGCAGGGAAGCCCGTCTTCGTCAATATGACGGCGGCGTGGTGCATTACCTGTCTGGCCAATGAAAAAGCGACCTTGTCCACGGAAAAAGTGCGCGCGCATTTCGAGGAAAAGGGCATTATTTATCTCAAAGGGGACTGGACAAATTTTGACCGTCATATAACTGATTACCTGTCGTCTTTCGGTCGAAGCGGCGTGCCGGTCTATGTCTATTACCCGCAAGGGGGCGAGCCGGTGATGCTGCCGCAAATCCTGACGCCTGAAATCGTTATCAACGCAACCAACGGAGGAACACCATGAAGAAACTTTTTGCCGCGCTTGCGGTTGTCGGCCTGATGGCCGCAGGCGGCGCGCACGCCGCCGTCGAAACCGGCAAGCCCGCACCGGATTTCAAGTTCACCGACATCAACGGCGTGGAACACTCCATCGCCGGATTCAAGGGCAAGAACGTGATTCTCGAGTGGACGAATCCCGGCTGTCCCTTCGTCGTGAAATTCTACAAGAACGGCGACATGGCGAAATTTCAGGAAGAAGCGCTGAAAACCCCCGACACGGTGTGGATCAGCATCAACTCCAGCGCCGTCGGCAAGGAAGGTCATCTGACCGTCGAGGAAGCCAAGAAACAATTCGCCGAAAACTTCAAATCGACCGCCTATGTGATCGACGCTTCGGGCGAGTTCGGCAAGCTTTACGGCGCCAAGACCACGCCGCATATGTTCGTGATCGACAAGGAAGGCGTGTTGCGTTATCAGGGCGCGATCGACAGCATCAAATCCTTTGACAGCGAGGACATCGCCAAGGCCGATAACTACGTGCTGGACGCGCTGGATGCCATCGCCACCGGCGCAGGCGTCGCCGTCAGCAGCACCGAACCCTATGGCTGCAGCGTCAAATACGCCGAGTAATCAATGGGTTATAACGAAAGCCCCGCTCTGGCGGGGCTTTTTTGTCGCCCACAGATTTATATTGACATAATATTAAAATTAGGGTAGTGTATAGGCCGTTCCCATTCAATCCTGCGA
>CBFGSX010000008.1:0-23725 GCA_965651535.1 uncultured Alphaproteobacteria bacterium
GGGGTGAAGGGATGAGGCACAGCCACGGCGTCTCGGACAATATGCGCGTCGCGGTTCTGGCGGGCGGATGGTCGTCCGAGCGCGAGGTGTCGCTGAAATCGGGCGAGGCGGTCGTGGCCGCGCTCAAGAAGCGCAAATACGAAGTGCTGACCATCGACCCGGTGCGCGATTTGACGCGCTTTGCCGCGCAGATTGTTTCCGCGCGTCCCGACGTGATTTTCAACGCGCTGCACGGCACGGGCGGCGAGGACGGCATCATCGCGGGCGCTTTGGAAATGTCGGGCATTCCCTATACGCATTCCGGCGTCAGGCCCAGCGCGATTGCGATGGACAAAAAGCTGACCAAGATGATCGCCGCGCAAAGTGGCGTGACCGTGGCGACCGATAAAATCATCCGCCGCAGCGAATTGAAAAACGGCCATCCCTTGCCGCCGCCTTATGTGGTCAAGCCTGTTGCCGACGGCTCCAGCGTGGGCGTGACCATCGTGCAGAACGATGCCGCCGAAGCGCTCAAGGGCGACCCCGATCAGATCGTCATCGTCGAGCGTTATATTGCGGGTGACGAGCTGACGGTTGCGGTGTTGGAAACGGAAAACGGCCCGCAGGCTTTGGGCGTGACGCGCCTCGAGCCGAAAACGGGTTTCTATGATTATGCCGCGAAATACACGGACGGCCTGACGGTGCATAAAGTGAACCCCGATCTGCCGCTCAAGATCGAGAACGCGCTCAAGGACGCGGCATTGACGATGCATAAAACTCTGGGTTGTTCCGGAGTCTCGCGCAGCGATTTCCGCTATAACGACACGGATGGCGCGGTATTCCTCGAGATCAACACGCATCCGGGGATGACGGCGTTGTCGTTGCTGCCGGAACAGGCGGCGGCGAAAAACATTGATTTCGAGACTCTGGTTGTGACAATATTGGATGCAGCGCTGCGACGCTTTGAAAACGCGAAAGAAGCCGCATGACGAAGAAACGCAAAAAAACCGACGATTACGCCTCGCGCCAGCTCCGCCAGATCAAACAGCGCGGCGCGCTGCGCCGTTCGACAATTCTGGCACTGATGCTGATTGCGGCTTTGGGCGGGATCGCGTCGCAATACAAGCACTTTGCGAAATGGTCGGCGCAGGGCGAAGAAAAGTTCATCGCATGGAGCGCAGCGCAGGGCTTTACCGTGCAGCAGGTGGACGTTCAGGGTCGCAACCGCGTGCCGGCGGAATTCATTGTCGAGGCTTTGAAAATCGAACGCGGCGCGCCCATGCTGGCCTATGACATCAACGGTGCGCATGAACGCCTGATGCAAAATCCGTGGTTCAAATCGGTGCAGATCGAACGCCGTCTGCCGCAGACGATTTTCGTGCGCGTGACCGAGCGCGTGCCCGCCGCGCGCTGGCAGACGGGCGGCAAGCTGGTTCTGGTCGATGTCGAAGGCGTCATCCTGACGGCGGAAAATCTGGATGCCTATAAACATCTTCCGGTGATTGTCGGTGCCGAAGCGCGTCACAAAATCGCCGATCTTTTCGCGCTGTTATCCGGTCAACCCGAGATCGCCGCCGAAGCCGTCGCGGCGACATGGGTCGGCAATCGCCGCTGGGATCTGAAACTGTCCGGCAATATCACGGTGAAACTGCCTGCGACGGATGCGGGCCTTGCGCTGGCGCAGCTGGCGGCGCTTCACCGCGATGAACAAGTTCTGGCGCGCGACATTACAACGGTGGATTTGCGCCTGCCGGACAAGGCGGTGCTGACGCCCACGACCCGCGCGAATACGCGGCTCGAGCGCCCGGATTTCAGCACCGCCCCTGATTCCGGAAAACAGAGCATTTAAGCGAAATCACCTCTCCCCTCGCGGGAGAGGTCGGCCACGCGATAGCGTGGTCGGGAGAGGGGGCTCTAATGCCGTTCACCCTCTCCCCAACCCTCTCCCGTCAAGGGAGAGGGGGTTAATAGGACGCTTAAAGATTCCTTAGAAGATTTGTCGTTCATTGGCGGAATGTCCCGTTCACGCCTTATGACTCGCCCAAAAACCGGAACCATTGCCGCGCTTGATCTGGGCGGGGCCAAAGTCTGCTGCCTGATTGCCCGTGTTTCGGAAAATGGCGCGATTCAGGTCACGGGCATCGGCTATCACGAGTCCAAAGGCCTCAAGGCGGGCCGGATCGTCGATATGGATGCGGCGGCGCGGGCCATCGGTCAGGCCGTGCAGGCCGCCGAGAACATGGCCGGGGAAACCATCCACACGCTTATGGTAAGCGTTTCCGCGACCCAGACCGGATCACACTTAATAAGAGGCGAGGTGGCGGTCGCGCATGGCGAGGTCACCGAGTCCGACGTGCGCCGGACGCTGGCCTTTGCCCGCGATGTCGAGGTGCCGGGCCAGAGCGAGCTGATCCACGCCATTCCCGTGCATTATGTGGTCGACGAGCAGACGGGCATCAAGGACCCGCGCGGGCTGCACGGGCGCAAGCTTATTACCGATATCAACGCCATTACCTTGGGTTCCAACGCCATCCAGAACATCGAGCGCTGCGTCAACGCCAACCACCTCAGCGTCGAGGGGTTCTGCGTCGATATCTATGCCTCGATGCTGTCCTGTCTGGTCGAGGACGAGATGGATTTGGGCTGCACCATCATCGATATGGGCGCGGCGACGACCTCGGTCGGCGTCGTGATGGACGGCAGGCTGGTTTTCGCGGATGCCGTTCCGGTCGGCGGCCAGCACGTGACGCAGGATATTGCCCGGGGGCTTGCCACGCCGCTCAACCATGCCGAGCGACTCAAGACATTGTATGGGCATGCCATCCGCAACGCCCGCGACGAAAGCGACATGATCGAAGTGCCCCAGATGGGTGAGGAGGAAAACGGACAGCCGCATATGGTGCCGCGTGCCTTTTTGACGGGGATCATCCAGCCGCGCCTCGAGGAGACGTTCGAGCTAGTGCGCGCAAGGCTCGAAGCCTCGGGGTTTTCCAGCACGATGGGCCGCCGCGTGGTGCTGACGGGCGGCGCGGCGCAGCTGTCGGGCTTGCGCGATCTGGCGGCGCTGATGCTGGACAAGCAGATCCGCGTGGCTTCGCCCCAGCGTATTGCGGGGCTGGCCGACTCAACCGGAGGCCCGGCCTTTGCCACGCCTTGCGGGCTTTTGATTTATGCCGCCGAACACGGCGACGAGACCCCCGATGTCGCCATTCCGAATATCGGCGCGGGGAATCTGTTCTCGCGCTTCTCGCAATGGCTGCGCGAGAATTGGTAATCATCCCCCGATTTGCCGGCGAAGGCCGGCATCCATTCATCAGCATGACAATCGATTGTTATGCGGCACGATGGACCCCGGCCTTCGCCGGGGAAACGGTTTGATGAAACGATTCATCGACAAGTCAAGCCACAGAATCGATCTGTGGCTTTTTTGACTCAATGGGTAACAAAAGAATCAAGAAAATGAACAAAAGATGAATTTTCCTCTGGCGCGGGGAATCCAACTCGTTTAATGTTCTATAAACCAATTTCTCGGAGGTCTTTCGTCCCATGCTCAATGTCCGTGTTCCCGAAGAAGATTTAGAACTGCGTCCCCGCATCACCGTCGTCGGTGTCGGCGGCGGCGGCAGCAACGCCGTCAACAACATGATCCGCTCTGAACTGCAAGGCGTCGAATTCCTCGTCTGCAACACGGACGCGCAATCGCTCAAGATGAACCTTGCCGAACGCAAGCTCCAGCTGGGCTCGGGCGTGACCCGTGGCTTGGGTGCGGGCGCCCGTCCCGATGTGGGCCGGGCCTCTGCCGAAGAGGCACTTGACGAGATCATGGGTTATCTCGAAGGCTCGAACATGGTTTTCATCACCGCCGGTATGGGCGGCGGCACTGGTTCCGGTGCGGCTCCCGTTATCGCCCGCGCCGCGCGCGAAACGGGCATTCTGACGGTCGGCGTCGTGACCAAGCCCTTCCATTTCGAGGGCGCGCACCGTATGCGCCTCGCCGAAAGCGCGATCGAGGAGCTGCAACAATATGTCGACACGCTGCTCATTATCCCGAACCAGAATCTGTTCCGTGTCGCCAACGAGAAAACCACTTTCGCCGATGCCTTCAAGATGGCCGACGAAGTGCTGCACTCGGGCGTGCGCGGCGTGACCGATCTGATGGTTATGCCGGGCCTGATCAATCTCGATTTCGCCGATATCCGCACCGTCATGTCCGAAATGGGCAAGGCGATGATGGGCACGGGCGAGGCCACGGGCGAGCGTCGCGCGGTCGAAGCCGCCGAAGCCGCCATCAGCAACCCGCTGCTCGAGGATGCCTCGATGCAGGGTGCGCGCGGCCTGCTGGTCAACATCACGGGCGGCATGGATATGACGTTGTTCGAAGTGGACGAGGCCATGAACCGCATCCGCGACGAGGTTGACCCGGATGCGAACATCATCTTTGGCTCGACCTTTTCACCGGAACTCGATGGAAAAGTTCGCGTTTCCGTCGTCGCCACGGGTATCGATGTGGCTGTTTCCCAAACCGGCCGTACGACCTCGGGTGCCAGCGGTTTTGTCGCCGCCGAGCCTCCGGTGGCCGCTACGCCTTTCGGCGCAGCTAAGCCGATCACGCCGAACCAGTTTGGTCGTGGCGGTGTCTCTTTGCGTCCTGGCACGGCCCAGACCAACGCCGCCAGCAATCAAGCTGTCCCGCAAGCGAGCCCACGCACAGGCACGACCAATGCCCGCGCTTCGGCTGTGGCCGGAAATGCTGCTTTCTTCGGACGCGCCGCCACCGCGCGCCGCATCGAAGAAGCGCAAGCCCCAATGACGGTCGGCGCGATCGAGGAACAGACCCAGGACGAGGCCTATGAGGCCGAATCCGCTCCGGTCGAGGCCTCGCGTCAGGTCGCACAACAAATGCAACAGCAGCGCGGCGAGCGTGACGGCGACAGCTTTATCCCGCCCGCTCCGGTGATGACCGAGCCCAAGCCCATCTCGGCGGCGGCATCGGCTCCGCGTCCTCAACAAGCTCCGGCTCAGCCGCAAAAACAGCGTCAGGGCGGTTTCTTCGACCGTTTAACGGGGAATCAGCAGAAATCGTCACCCCAGCCGCCGCAACAGGCCTTTGCCGAACCGGATCAGGCTCCCGTGCAGCCGACGCTGTCGGTCGATAATTCCGACCGTATGCCGGCCGCGCAAAGCTATGACGACGATCTGGACATTCCGGCCTTCTTAAGACGCCAGGCTTCCTAAAGAATATAGACTTCCCCGCGAAAGCGGGGATCTCGGCAAAATTCAAAAGCCCCTTGGAAACGAGGGGCTTTTTTGTTGATGGTGCTATATCTGCTTCAAGCCCACTATTTTGTCTTGCCCGCGCAGGCGGGCATCCGGCTTGAAACCTTAAAAAGAATGAGAGCCAGGCCCCCGCCTGCGCGGGGGTGACAGTTTTTTAACAAGATATTTTGGGGCGCGCTGACCGTCCAGAACGGCTATCGCGCCCCGCCGCGACGGCTAAATTAGCATAATAATCAGCCGCATAGGTGAAAAGCGGTAACACTCCGTCACAAAGCGTGTGTGGGGTTTTGCGGCATGGCGGCGTATATAATAAAGGCATGAAACAAATCACGATCAAAAGGGCGGTCAACGCCTCGGGTGTGGGGCTTCATTCCGGCAAGAAAGTGACGCTCACCTTGCATCCGGCTCCGGCAGATCACGGCATTGTGTTCCAGCGCCTCGATCTGGACGGTTGCCCGCGCGTGCCCGCGCTGTGGGATCGTGTTTCTGAATCTCAGCTTTGCACCGTCATCGCCGAAAACAATGCTTCCATCGGCACGGTCGAGCATCTGATGGCCGCTTTGCGCGCCGCCGCGGTGGACAATGTTCTGGTCACGTTGGACGGCCCCGAAGTGCCGATCATGGACGGCAGCGCCGAGCCTTTCGCTTTCCTGATTGAATGTGCGGGCCTTGCCGAACAGCAATCGCGCAAGAAATACCTGCATATCCTGAAAACTGTCACGGTTTCCGAGGACGGAAAATCGGCCAGCTTCGAGCCGTCGGATATTCCGTCCTATGATTTCCTCGTCGATTTCGACCATCCCGCCATCGGCCGCTCGGCCCGCCGCCTGACTCTGGTCAACGGCAATTTCCTGTCCCAGATTTCGCGCGCGCGCACCTTCGGTTTCGCGCATGAGGTCGAAACTATGCGCTCGAAGGGTCTGGCGCAGGGCGGCTCCTTGGACAACGCCATCGTCCTCGACCGCGAGAAAATCCTCAACCAGAACGGGCTGCGTTTCGATGACGAATTCGTCCGCCATAAAATTCTGGACGCGGTCGGCGATCTGTATCTGGCGGGGATGCCCGTTTTGGGTCATTACCGCGGCGTCAAGGCGGGCCATGCCCTGAATAACAGGCTTTTGCGGGCTGTTTTCGCCGATCCGGCGAATTATAGAATCGTCTAGCCAAAACCGTTATCCCCGTTTTCACGGGGATGACGACCGGGGAAACCCCCTTAATTTCCCCGTTTTCCCGTGCTATGCTGAGCCCTGATCCACGAGGGCATCATGAAGCGTTTTCTGACCGTATTTTTCCTTTCCGTGATGCTGGCGGGCTGCGCCGGCAACAAGGATGTCAAATCGACCGACAAGCCGGTCGAGGAGCTGTATACCGAGGCACGCAAGGCCTTTGACGCCAAGCAATACCGCACGGCGGCGTCGCTTTACGACGAAGTCGAGCGCCAGCACCCCTATTCGCAATGGGCCACCAAGGCGAAACTCATGTCCGCCTATAGCAGCTATCAGGCTGCCGATTACGACCGCACTATCCTTGCCTTCGACAAGTTCATCGAGCTGCATCCCGGCCACCCGGATGTCGCCTATGCGTATTACATGAAGGGTATTTCCTATTACGAGCAAATTGTCGATGTCGGCCGCGATCAGGATCTGACGCGCAAGGCGATGGAGAGCTTCGACGAGGTTATCCGCCGCTTTCCCGAGACGAGCTATGCGCGCGACGCGAAATTCAAAAAAGACCTGACGGTTGATCACCTTGCGGGCAAAGAGATGGAGATCGGGCGCTTTTATCTCAAGCGCGCGCAGTATCAGGCGGCTTTGGGCCGCTTCAAGAACGTGGTCGATAATTACCAGACCACGACCCATGTCGCCGAGGCGCTGCACCGCATGGTGGAATGTTATACGGCTTTGGGCCTGAACAATGAGGCCGAGCGCACGGCGGCGGTGCTGGGGCATAATTACCCCGGCAGCGAATGGTATAAATCCAGCTATACGCTGGTGACCAAGGGCGAGACCTATCAGCACAAGAAGAAAAAGAAAGAAGCCGCCAACACGGTCGAGAAACTGAAAAACACGGTGACGGACTTATTTGAATAGGGGTTAGTTCTTCCAGATTTTATGAGGTGATGTTTTGATAAAACAAATCAGACCACAGGAGCCGAGCGCCGGACATAGCAGAGCGCTACGTCCAAGCGAAGGCGACGCATGGGCTGTTTGTTTTATCAAAACCCCATCGGGGCGCGGTATCTTTCGGCGCTGGTCGCTCAAACCCCTTGCGATTATGCGCCCGGCTAGTCGCTGCGGGGTTTTCGCTTCCCATCATCCGAAATCCAATACGCGCAGCACCCCTAAAATCTGGAAGAGCTAACCCCATGCTGACCGACCTGACCATTCAGGATGTGGTGATTATCGACCGGCTGTCGGTGCCGTTCGCGCGCGGTTTCGTGTCGCTGACGGGCGAGACGGGCGCGGGCAAGTCGATCATCCTCGACGCGCTGGGGCTGGCTCTGGGGTCGCGCGGCGAGGCTCGGCTGGTGCGCGCCGGATGCGAACAGGCTGGCGTGACGGCAAGTTTTGAAATCGCCGACCGCAAGACGGAAAAAAAGCTCAAGGCAATCTTCGACGAAAACGATCTGCCCTTTGAACAGCCCGTCATTTTACGCCGCAGCCTGACCGCCGACGGGCGCAGCAAGGCCTTTGTCAACGACCATCCGGTGAGCATCGGCTTGCTGAAAAATCTGGGCGAGGCGCTGGTCGAGATTCACGGCCAGTTCGAGACGCAGAAACTGCTTGATCCGAAGACCCATCGCGCGGTTTTGGATGATTACGCGGGCTGCGACGCCGAAAGCGCGGCGGCGAAATCGGCATGGCACGCGTGGCGCGCCGCCGTCAAGATGCGCGACGCGCTGGCGCAGACTTTGGCGAATGCCGCGCGCGACCGCGAATATTGGGAACATATGGCCGCCGAATTGCGCGACCTTGCGCCGCAGCCGGGCGAAGAAGAGGCGCTGGCCGAAAGGCGCAGCCTGATGATGCACGCGGAAAAACTGCTCGCGGCGATGAACGAGGCCGAGCAACTTTTGACCCATGATGCGGGCATAAGGTCGAAACTGCATTCCGCGCTGGGCGCTCTGGAAAGGGTGCAGGACAAGATGCCCGAGGGTCTGGCCCCCGTGCTCGAGACGCTCAACAATGCGCTGATCCACAGCGACGAGGCGCTGGATCAGCTGGAATCGCTGGCCGACAAGATGCAATTCGACCGCAACGCGCAGAACGACACGGACGAACGCCTGTTCGCGCTGCGCGGGGCGGCGCGCAAATATCATTGCGCCGTGGCGGAATTGCCGGATGTGCTGGCGGAAACCGAAGCGAAGCTGAATGTGATCCAAGACCAGTCCCAGGCCAGCGCCAAGGCGGAAAAAGCCGTAGCCGAAACGCGCGCTTCTTATGTTGCCGCCGCCGAAAAACTGAGCGTCCGGCGCGTGGCCGCCGCCGCGAAGCTGGGCAAGGCGGTGATGGCCGAATTGACGCCGCTCAAACTGGACAAGGCGAATTTCACCGTTGCCGTCGAAGCAAAACCGGAAGAAAACTGGGGCGCGGACGGTATGGATAGCGTGGTTTTCCAAATCAGCACCAATCCCGGCACGCCGATGGGGCCGCTGAACAAAATCGCTTCGGGCGGCGAGATGGCGCGTTTCATGCTGGCGCTCAAACTGGTGACGCAGGCTACGGGCGGCACGCCGGTGATGATTTTCGACGAGGTCGATACGGGCGTGGGCGGCGCGGTGGCCGAGGCCATCGGCTTGCGCTTGCGCGCCTTGGGCGATGCGGCGCAGGTTCTGGCCGTCACCCATTCGCCGCAGGTTGCGGCCAAGGGCCACCAGCATCTGAAAATTTCCAAGACGGCGGATAAGAAATCCACGCGCACGAACGTGGCGGCCTTGGACGAGGCGGCACGCCTCGAGGAGATTGCGCGCATGTTGTCGGGCGAGAAAGTCACCGCCGAAGCCCGCGCCGCCGCCGCGCATCTGATGAACGCGTCGCCGAAACCCAAACGCAAAAAGGCGGCGTAGGATGGCATTGGAATTGGATTATAAGTTGTCATTCCCGCCGAAGCAGGAATCCAGTTTTTATCGCGGAAATTGTGCCGCTGGATCCCCGTTTTCACGGGGATGACAGGAGCGGGTTATGCAGGGAAATTTTCTGGAGCAAACGGATATCGGCGCGTTGCCGGTCGAAAAGATGACGGAAAAAGAGGCCGCCAAAGAAGTTGTGCGCCTGAGCTTTGAAATCCGCCATCACGACGCGCTTTATTACGAACAGGACAAGCCGAGCATTTCCGATGCCGCCTATGACCTGTTGAAACAGCGCCTGGAGGCGATCGAGGCGCGTTTCCCCAAGCTTCTTAAAAAAGACAGCCCCACGCAGAAAGTCGGCGGCAAGGCGGCGGAGAAGTTCAAAAAATTCCAGCACGCCGTTCCGATGCTGTCGCTGGGGAATATTTTTTCGGACGAAGACCTGCGGGATTTCATCGAAAAACTGCAACGGTTTTTGAAAACGGACGACGACATCGCCATCGTCGCCGAGCCGAAGATCGACGGGCTGGCGGTGGCTTTGCATTACAAGGGCGGAAAGTTCGCGGCGGCTGCGACGCGCGGCGACGGAACGGTGGGCGAGGATGTAACGCTGAACGTGTCCACCATTCGCAATATCCCCAAAAGCCTCCGCGGCAAGTTCCCCGAGACCATCGAAATTCGCGGCGAGGTCTATATGGATAAGGCGGATTTCGAGAAGCTGAACGCGGCGCGCGAAGCGGTGGGCGAGGAACGCTTTGCCAATCCGCGCAACGCGGCGGCAGGTTCCTTGCGCCAGCTGGATTCATCGATTACGGCGTCGCGCCCGCTGAAATTTCTCGGCTATGGTTTGGGCCTGGGCGCGGAGGGTGTCGGCGTGAAAACGCAATGGGAATTGCGCGAAAAATTGCGCGCATGGGGTTTTGCGACCAACGAGCCCGCGCAGCTTTGCAAAAATGAAAAGGAATTGCTGGAATATCATGCCGACCGCCTGACGCAGCGCCACGCCATGGCGTATGAGATCGACGGGCTGGTCTATAAGGTCAACCGTTTCGATTTTCAGGAGCGTCTGGGCTTTGTGGCGCGCGCGCCGCGCTGGGCGACGGCGCATAAATTCCCTGCCGAGCTGGCGCAGACGGTCTTGGAAAAGATTACCATTCAGGTGGGCCGGACGGGCGTGCTGACTCCGGTGGCGAATTTGAAACCCGTCTCGGTGGCGGGGGTGATCGTTTCGCGCGCCACGCTGCACAATGCCGACGAGATCGCGCGCAAGGATATCCGTGAAGGCGACACGGTGGTGTTGCAGCGCGCGGGTGACGTGATCCCGCAGATATTGAAAATTGTCGAAGAATCGCGGCCCAAAAATTCAAAAAAATTTACATTCCCCGAAACCTGTCCCGAATGCGGCAGCCATGTGATGCGCAAGGAGGGCGAGGTGGCCATTCGCTGCACGGGCGGGCTGGTCTGTCCGGCGCAGGCGGTGGAAAGCCTGCGGCATTTTGTCAGCCGCAACGCGCTGAACATCGAAGGGCTTGGCGAAAAGATCGTACGCGAGTTCTTTGATCTGGGCTGGGTGAAAAAGCCCGGCGATATTTTCACGCTGAAGAAACACGCGGACGAACTGAAAACCCGCGAAGGCTGGGGCGAGAAATCCGTCGCCAATCTGCTCGAGGCCATCGACAAGGCGCGCGCGATTTCCTTTGACCGATTCATTTTTGCTTTGGGCATCCGTCAGGTCGGCGAGGCGACGGCGAAAAAACTGGCGCTGTTTTACGGCGACGCGGCGGCGCTGCTCGAGGGCATGAAGGCGAAAACCGCCCAAGCCGATCTGACCGCCATCGAGGATATCGGCCCCGCCGTCGCGCAGGATATTCTGGAATTTTTTGCCGAGCCGCATAACCGCGACGAGGTGAAAAAGCTGGCGACGCTGCTGGATATCCGCCCCTATGAGGGCGCAGGCGGTGCGCAGACGGCGCTGACGGGAAAGGTCATGGTCTTTACCGGCACGTTGGAAAAAATGGGCCGCGCCGAAGCCAAGGCCACCGCCGAGCGCCTCGGCGCCAAGGTGTCCGGCTCGGTGTCGAAGAAAACCGATTACGTCGTGGCGGGCAGCGACGCGGGCAGCAAGCTCAAAGACGCGCAGGCTTTGGGCGTGACGGTCTTGTCCGAAGACGAGTGGCTTAACATGGTCTTGGAATCTACGGCCCGCGTTCAATAATCAGTAAGGTGGCGTCGTCTTTTCCGTCAGCGGCACTGGCCATGATTTTTTTTTCGGCTTCATCCGTCGATAGCGCCGCTGAGTCGCGCAGAAGATCGGCATCGATCCTTACCCCGTCTGTATGCAGGATCAGCCTGTCGCCTTTCTCAAGCCTGAGGGTGGCATCGGCATAGGGAATATTTGCCATCAATCCGGGCATCGGCCCGCGCAGCGTTATGGATGTCGCACCGCCCCGACGGCACAACCATGCCGCCGGATGGCCTGCGCTGGCCAGTGTCATCGGCCCTTCATAGGGGATATGCAGCGCCAGACAGGTGAATAGCCAGCGTTTGAGAAACGCATTCTCCGACACAGCGCAGTTCAATATCTCAAGCAAATCCGCCGCGCTGGCGGGGTGCATATGCTGCTTGAACGCCAGCACCGTGCCGTAAAGATAGCCGATATAGGCGTGAAGAAAGAACTTGGCCGGTGCGCCATGCCCGACCACGTCGCCGATCAGCACATAGTCGCCGTCCGGGCCTTCGAGATGAAAAACAAAATCGCCGCCGCCTGCGCTCATTTCCTGATAGGACAGGTGCAGGTTGTAATGGCCGATGGTCGCAGGCACTTCGGGGTGCAGAGGCTCGGTGATCTCGCGGTCAAGCCGTAGCGCGATGTCCTTTTTGATCTGGCGGCTGCGCGTCAGCACGCGTTCGACCGTCCCCAGCAATGTCTCGGCGCGGATAGGCTTTTCAAGAAAGTCGTCGATCCCGAGCAGAGCGGCGTCGCTTTTGGTTTTGCCGTCGGAGGCGCCGGACAGGAAGATGAACGGACAGCCGATCAGCGCCTCGCGGTTCTGGACGGCGCGGCGCAGATCCATACCGTTACCGTCGTTCAGATACATATCGCTGAGGATCAGGTCGGGGGTGTAGCCCGCCCCGCCCAACTCGCGCAGCGCGTCGCCATAACCGTCGCAGCGGCGCACCTCATAGTCGCGTTCGAGCATCCGGCTGAGGATCAGGCGCTGGGTCGGGTCGTCCTCGACCAGAAGGATATGGGGTTTTTCGGCCATTACGGCCTTAGTTTACGGGAACGGTATTATGAAATAATGTGCCGGACGGCATACGATTGTGTCTAAAGTGCTACCAGCTGCGGATCGGGCCGGTATCCACATGCACGAAGCGCGAGCGCGGGTAATACCCGACCCCGCCCATGGCCAAAACTTTGGCGACATCGCGGATGGCGCGCGTGTCGATGCCGGGGATACGGACATCCACGGCCTGGCCTTTGACATGGAAGCTGTTTTTGGCAGCCCCCGCGCGGCGGCGCAGCATGGCATTGGTGCGCGGCGTGCGATAACCCGAGATGACCTCGATCTCGCGCTTGTCGAAGACGCATTGCATATCGTGCAACAGGGTCAATAGCCGTGGATCCATCCAATGCGTCGCGTTGGCGTGATGGTCGCGCAGGAAATGGCAGAGCTGGTTGAAGCTTTGGCGGTTGTATTGACCATGCGCGTAAAAAACGGTCTGGATGCGTTCGCGCGTGTTGGGATTATAGAGCATGACGTCGCGCGCCTCGCCGACCCAGTGGATGCGGGCCGGTGGGTTGCCCGAGGCGGCCAGCGTTCGGCCGGGCAGGGTGGTGACAAGTCCTGCGCCTGCGGCGACAAGGCCCAAGCCCCTCAGGAAGCCCCTGCGGGAGACGATGGCATCGGCGGTCGGCGTTTCAGACATGATTAAGAATTCAATTTACGCAAAATTGTGATACAATCAACCTCCCTATTATTCGCAGCGGGGGCAAAGAATCCGTTAAATTTCCGAGAGGAGCGCAAGCGATGGGCCTGATTAAATTCCTGTTTTGGCTGGCGGTGCTCGCGGCGGTTCTGGGCGGCGGCTGGTGGTTTGTGACTACGCCGCAGCCGATGCGTTTCGACACCAAGACGGCGTATCTGCGCGACACGGCTGTGTTCGAGTGGCAGCGTTTCCGCGACGCAGAAAAGGGCGCCCGTAACCCCAAGGCCGAATTCTCCCATTGGAAGGTTTTGGCCGATGGCGGCAATATCGCTGCCGGACTTCACGTGGTCGAGACTCTGTTCCAGATCGCGTCGAACGACCCGCGCGCTTATGGTCTGGCATTGAATTATGCGCGGCCCCTGGCCGATCGCGGCATCCCCAGGGCGCAAAACGCATTAGGAGTGATGCTGCTGCGTGGATTGGGCGGGCTGAAAACAGACAAGGTCGAGGCCTATAAATGGTTCCGGTTGGCGGCGGATCGCGGCGATGACCGCGCCTATGAGAACCGGATGCGTCTGGCCCACGAGATGAGCAGCGCCGAGGTGCTCGAAGGCGAACATCGCGCCAATGCATGGGTGCTGGATCATACGCGGCCCAAAGCCGCATCGCTTCTTACTTCACCGTAAAAGCCATGCACTCGTCCAGCTCGGCACAGGCCTTGGCGGCGGATTGCGCCGACAGGCCGAGGAAACGGGCGCGATAGACGGTACCGTTATGCGTGCGCGTGGGAACGACAAGGGCACGCGGCGGTTGGCCCTGGGTAACCAAGGGGCCGAGCTTCGTCTTGGCAGCTTGCAGCGCTTTGAGACCCAAAGCCGCAGAGCCGAAGGCACCGACTTGAATCCCCCAATTCGTCGGCCCGGTCACATAGGGTTGTGTCGTCGCAGCCTGTGCCGGAGCGGTCAGAGGCCGGACGGCGCCGGGGTCGGCTTGCGTTGCTGCCGTTTGCGTCGGTTGAGGCTGGATCGTCTGCGCAGGCAAAGAAGCGACCTGAACGGGCTGGCGTTCGCGGCCCAGAGCTGTAAAACCGGTATTCATTAAAGTGGCGACATGTTGGTCGCGCGAAGCGGCGGTGCGCCCACCGAACACGATCGTGATGATGCGGCGGTTATTCTGCACGGCCGAGGCCGCAAGGTTAAAGCCCGAAGCAATGGTATAGCCCGTCTTCAGTCCATCCATGCCGGGAAAGCGCTGCATCAGGCGGTTGTGGCTCTGGATGGTCTGGCCTTTATAGGTGAAACGCTCGGTCTTGAAGAAGTGGTAATGCTGCGGGAAATACTGCATCAGCGCGCGGGCGAGGATGGCCATGTCGCGGGCGGTGGATTTCTGCGCCGGATTGGGCAGGCCATGCGGGTTGCGGAAATGGGTGTTGCGCATTCCCAAAGAGGCCGCGCGTTCGTTCATCATGCGCGCAAAGCCCGCTTCCGAGCCGCCGATCGTTTCGGCCATGGCGACGGCGACATCGTTGGCCGAGCGCGTGACAAGGGCCAAAATCGCCTGCTTGACGGTGATCCGCTCGCCGACCTTGAGGCCCAGCTTGGAAGGCTGCTGGTTGACGGCGCGTCGCGAGACGGTGAGGTATTTGTCCATATGCAGACGGCCGCTCTCGAGAGCCTCGAAAGTCAGAAACAGCGTCATCATCTTGGTCAAAGAGGCGGGATACAAGGACTTGTCCGCATGACGTTCGTGCAGAACTTTACCGCTTTGCGCATCAATGGTGATGGCGGCATAGCGCGGGTTGGGTTTCACGGCGCGGCGGCTCGGGGCTGCGTCGGCAGCAGCGGCAAAAAGAATCGACAGCGCGAAGGCAATAACCGCGATGCGTCTAAAGCGTGTTTTTTTTGTCACAGCGTAGCTCATTTGAAAAAAAGTCGTCCCCCACATGATCCTCGTTTTTTCCGTTACACCAGAGAAACGCATCCTGCGCAAGAGCCAATGTTTTATTGCATGTGCGCATCTTTTATCCTGTGTGAATGGTATCACGGAAACGATAACAAAGCAAAAACATCAGGGACATGATTGGCTATTTTTACTTGTTTTTTAGATTTTGCTGTGCATAACCTGAAGTTGCGGTAGTAATTTCTCACCTCTCTCAAGGAGATACAAATGATCGAACAAACCGCTGCTGACATGATTGAGTCAGCTCCGGCCGCACCGGCTGCCAAGCCCGCGGCTAAGAAGAAGAAGACCGTTCGCAAGAAAGCCAAAAAGGCAGCTGCTAAGAAGCCTGCCAAGAAGGCCAAAAAAGCGAAAAAAGCCACCAAGAAAAAAGTAGCTAAGAAGCCCGCCAAGAAAGCCGCCGCTAAGAAGCCGGCCAAAAAGGCGAAAAAAGCTACCAAGAAAAAAGTAGCTAAGAAGCCCGCCAAGAAAGCCGCTGCTAAGAAGCCGGCCAAAAAGGCGAAAAAAGCTACCAAAAGAAAAGTAGCCAAGAAGCCGGCCAAGAAAGCCGCCGTTAAGAAAACGGCTGCCAAGAAACCGGCCAAAAGAAGGGCTAAAAAAGTAAAAAAGCCTAAAGACGGAGCAGCCGTAAATCGTAAGGGATTTGCACAAGCTGCTTCGTCACAATTCGGAAAAGCCTCCACCTCTTTCAACGAAGGCATGGAAAATCTCAACGCCACGTTCATGGGCTATGCCCAGGAGCAGGCCGAGGACATGGTCGCTGCGACTCAGCAGCTTCTGAACTGCCGGACTCTGGAAGATGTGGCTATGGTTCAAACCCAATACATGCAACAGAGCTTTGACCGCCTTATCAAAGAGGCGAGCAAACTGGCGCAGACCACGGCCAATCTGGCCAAGGACACGTCGTCGCCGCTCAAGGGTCAGATCGAGGACTTTGTCCAGAAGATGACCCGCGCGGCCTGAGGCCGGGTTTGACGAATTGAAGACATTCAAAACCCCCGGGAGAAATTCCGGGGGTTTTTCTTTGATCGGAATGTCCTTTTGTCCCCCTCTCCCGTCCGTGCTTCGCCTGCGGCTTCACAGGACGACCTCTCCCGCGAGGGGAGAGGTGTTTTCTTAGGCTCCCTCCCTTGACGGGAGAGGGGGAAATAGGCGCGACAATACTTTTATTCGAAGCCGGATTCATGCTAGTCTTAACAAAATGTTATCGATAAAACCTCAAGCATCGCTTGTGATCCTGACGGGTGCCGGAATCTCCAAAGAGTCCGGCCTCGACACGTTCCGCGATGGCGACGGGCTGTGGGCGAAGCACCGCATCGAGGATGTTTGCACGCCCGAGGCCTTTGTGCGCGACCCGGCGCTGGTGCATGAATTTTATAACGCGCGCCGCCGCCAGCTGCGCGATCCTGCCGTGCAACCCAATGCCGCGCATGGTGCGCTGGCGCGCCTCCAGCAACTTTGGCCGGGCGAGGTTACGCTTATCACCCAGAACATCGACGATCTGCACGCGCGCGGCGGCAGCCCCGCCGTCATCCATATGCACGGCGAGCTGATGCGGCTGCGCTGTCTGGCCTGCGGTAATGGCGGCCGCACCGAAGGCGACAGTTCGACGGAAACCGCCTGCGCGCATTGCGGTAAACCGGGCCATGTCCGGCCCGATATCGTCTGGTTCGGCGAAATGCCCTATGCCATGCCCGCCATCGAAAGCGCTCTCGAGGATGCGGATCTGTTCGTCGCCGTCGGAACCTCCGGCACGGTCTATCCGGCGGCGGGGTTTTGCGATCTGGCGCGGCTGCACGGCGCGCGCACGGTCGAGATCAACCTTGCGCCCTCGGCTCGCGCGGGCTATTTCGATCACGGCTTTTACGGCCCGGCCACCGCCGAGGTGCCGCGCTTTGTCGGCGGCCTACTCAAGGAAATCGGCATTATTCTTTAACGAGTTTTATTCAAATTCTGCTAGATTGGTTGCGATGTCCCGACCCGACGCCCCCGTCAAGGTTTCCAAGATCGCCGTGTTCGCCGCCGATACGCCGCTGGCGCACAAGGCCTATCGCGAGATCACCCAGAAATACCCCATCGCGGAAATGGCCGAGGCCGATGCGCTGGTGGCTTTGGGCGGCGACGGCCAGATGCTCCAGGTCATGCACCAGGCCATGCCGCTTAACAAACCAATCTATGGGATGAATCTGGGGTCGGTCGGATTCATGCTGAACAATTACTCGCCGGACTTTCTGTTCGAGCGCATCGAAAAGGCGCACAGCGTCTATCTCAACCCGTTGGTCATGGAGGCCAGAACGGTCGAGGGCGCGGTGCATACGGCGCAGGCGATCAACGAGGTGTCGCTGTGGCGCGACTCGCGTCAGGCCGCCAAGATCTCGATCGATGTGGATGATGTGAACCGCCTGGCCGAGCTGATCTGCGACGGGGTGATGATTTCAACCCCTGCGGGATCCACCGCCTATAACCTGTCGGCACATGGGCCGATCCTGCCGATACGATCGCAAGTGTTGGCGCTGACGCCTGTTTGCCCCTTCCGCCCGCGGCGCTGGCGCGGCGCGCTTTTGCCGCATGATGCGGCGGTGCGCTTTACCGTGCTCGAGCCGGACAAGCGGCCCGTCAATGCCGCCGCCGACAGCTTCGAAGTGGAAAACGTGGTGCAGGTCGATATCCGCAAGGATCGCGCGACGCATATCCGCCTGCTGTTCGATCCCGGACAGTCCCTCGAAGACCGGATCAGCCGGGAACAGTTTATTTCTTAGTTACTCCGCGCCGTCCCATTCGATATCCGGCTTGGGCGCGCCGAGGATGTTTTTCAACAGCGATTCAAACAGCGCGCCGGGCGAAGCGCCCGTGCCTGACGGTGTGGTCACGCGCGCCGATTGCGTCGGCAAAGGCTTGACGGGAATATCGCGGTGCGCCGCGGTCATCACTTCGCGCCAGATGCGTGCGGGAACCGATCCGCCCGTGACGCGCTTCATCGGCGTGTTGTCGTCATTGCCGACCCATACCGCGCCGACCAGATCCGCCGTATAGCCGATGAACCACGCATCGCGGTAATCCGAGCTTGTTCCGGTTTTTCCGGCGGCGGGGCGGTTGATCGCCGCGGCCTGACCCGTGCCGTAAAAGATCACGTTTTGCAGCATTCTATTCATATCGGCGACGACATCCGGCTCGAGAACGGGAACGGGCGGCAATTCGCGGCGCTGGAACAGCGTGATGCCGCTTTGGGTATGAATGGCGCGGATCGCATAAGGTTCGACCGCAAGTCCCCGATTGGCCAGCGACGCATAGGCGGCGGTCATTTGCAGCATATGCACTTCGCTCGTGCCCAAGGCCAGCGACAGATCGGATTGCAGCGCGTCGGTCACGCCCAGACGCTGCGCCACGCGCTTGACCTTGGTGATGCCGACTTGATCCAAGGTTTGCACCGCGACGCTGTTGAGCGATTGCGCGACCGCGTCCTGCAGGCGCACCGTGCCACGATATTTCCCGTCATAGTTTTCCGGCGCATAGCCGCGGATTTTCACGGGCGCGTCGTTGACCAGCGTGTCCGGCGTGAAACCGTTTTCAAGCGCCGCGATATAGATGAACGGCTTGAAGCTGGAGCCGGGCTGTCGCTTGCTCAGCACCGCGCGGTTGAACTGGCTGCGCGTGTACTCCTTGCCGCCGATCATCGTCGTCACCGCGCCGTCGGGCTGCATGACGATCATCGCGCCCTGTCCGACGTTCCGTTCCTTGCCCGCGGTCTCGAGATTCTGGCGCAAGGTTCTGGAGGCAAAATTCTGTAGCGCGGAATCCAGCGTCGTGTCGACGATCAGATTCTGGCTGCTGGGGCCGATATAGCTTTCGACCTGGCTCATGGCCCAGTCGGCGAAATAGCGCATATCGGGGCTGCCGCTGGCGCTGTATTTGCGCGCGGGCAGGGGCTTGATGTCCATCTTCTCCGCGCCGGGGCGCAGATAGCCCGCATCGACCATCGCCGCCAGCACGATGCGCGTGCGTTGCAATGTCAGCTTGGGATTGTTGTCCGGTGAAAAGCGCGACGGGGCTTTGAGCAATCCCGCGATCATCGCCGCCTGTTCCAGCGTCAAATGCCGCGCCGAGCTGTCGAAATAGACGCGCGCGGCGGAATCCACACCATAGGCGCCCGCCCCCAGATAAACGCGGTTGAGATAAGCGGCCAGAATGGTGTCTTTGTCGTAGCGGCGCTCGAGATAAAGCGCGAGCAAAGCCTCTTTGACTTTGCGCGTGACGGTGCGCTCGGGCGATAGGAACAGGTTTTTCGCCAGCTGTTGCGTGATGGTCGAGCCGCCCTGCACGACGCCGCGCGAGCGGAAATTGGCGAACATGGCGCGCGCCAGACCGATCGGGTCGACGCCGATATGCTTGTAAAAGCGGCGGTCCTCGACCGCCAGCACGGCGTTGATCAGATGCGGCGACATTTGCGAAACGGTCAGGATCTCGCCCTGACGGTCGCCGAGGCGCGCGAATTCCTTGCCGTTGCGGTCGCGCAAAATCACCGTCGGCTTGTCGTCCATGTTCACGGCCTTGCGGATGTCGGGCAGGCTCATGGACAGGATCAGCACCATCGCGCTGAAGAACACGAATCCCCAAAACGCCGTCAGCGCGCCGAGGCGCAGCACCTTGCCCCAGCGCAATCGCGGCAGGCGAAACCACGGCCAGCCGAAAAACCACGCCACACGCGCGCGTATGTTTTTCATGGTAAACGGGGATGATTTGCGCGTTTTACGGCGACGTTTGCGGGCCATGGTATGTATACATTAAGACGATGTTTTCGTTCCTGATGTTTCATAGCAGGAGAACGTCAAAACGCAAAGGGTTTCCCCTATGGCCCGCGCCGCGCCGACCCATTCGATCGTCATTACCCGCGAGCCGGATCGCCGCCTGTCGGATTTCCGGCGCGAGGTGCTGGACGCGCTCGAGGGCGGGCCGCATCACGGAAGCCGCAACCGGCTGGCGCTGGCGGTCAACGAAGTCGTGGCCAATGTGCTGCGCCATTCCCGCCCGTCCGCGACGGAAATTCGCATCGATTTCACCGCGCTGGATGGCGCGCCCTGTTGCATTTTGCGCGACAATGGCGGCAGCTTTGCGCAATTTTCCACGATCTGGCGCGGCTTGGCCGCCAAGCCGCGCTTCGGCGGCGCGTGCGTCGGGCTGGGGCTGGTCAAATCGCTTTTCCCCAAAGCGCGCTATCGGCCCAAAAACGCGCGCCGGAAATTCAACGAATTCATCCTGCCCCTGACGGGGCTTGCGGGCGACGATCTGCCTGATTTTTTCCAATGAAAGGAAGTGCCATGGACTATCGCAACGATCATTTGACCTTTACCGCCGGGGCGGGCTACACGCTGCTGCGTTTTCTGGGCGATCTGGATATGCAGGTGATGATTCAGGTGCGCCCCGCCATCGAACCGCTTTTGGCCCAGATCGAAACGCCGGTCTTTGTCGATTTATCGGCAGTGGAATTTCTGGATTCCAGCGCGGTGAATCTGCTGGCGCTGGTGTTCCAGACGACGCAGAAAAACCACCAGCCGATGATCATCTGCGCCGCCGCCGATCAGCCCGCCGCCGTCATCGAGATGGTGGGCCTGAGCGACTATGTGCCGCTGGTGGCCGATTTGGAGGCGGCAAAAGCCGCCTTGAAGATACGCGCATAAAGCCGTATTCTGAAACCCTTCCTTTGTCATCCTGAGGCCGCAGGCCGAAGGATCTCGGCAGAGGGCGTTGTTCTGTGCCGAGATTCTTCGCTTCGCTCAGAATGACAAAGTGGAAAGAGTTTCAGAATGACGAACGCGCCCGAGAAAATGCCCGATTTCGCCGCCTTGCGCCTGGCTGCGCGCGACGCGTTTGTGCGTGAAAACGGCTGGGATCCGGCGACCGCCAAATTGCTGGTCGAAGAAGGGTCGTTCCGCAAATATTACCGCTTGCGCAACGGGGACAAAACCATCGTCCTGCTCGACAGCCCGAACCCGAAAGCGCCGCAGGAACGCCTGCAGAACGTCGTCGATTACGCCGCCGCGCTCAATGCCATCGGTTTGCGCGCGCCGGCCGTTTCCGCCGTTGACATGGAACGCGGCTTTGCGCTGATCGAGGATTTCGGCGACGATGTGTACACGAAGCTTTTCGACGCAGGCGCAGACAAGGAAATTTACCTGACCAAGGCGATGGACGCGCTGGTGCATCTGCACCGCCATCTGGATGTATCGAAAATGTCAAATCTGGGCGACGATCTGGCCTATTTCGAATGGGAAAACCCGTATTTCACCAACTGGTTCTGGCCGGCGCGCAACCAACACGAAACGCCGCCCGACGTGTCGGCGGAATATCTGGCGCTGTGGAAGAAATTGCTGACGGGTCTGCCGCCGATCATGAAAACCATGTGCATGACGGATTACCATGCGCCGAATTTGATGGACCTCAAGGACGGCGAGGGGATTAAGTCGGTCGGTATCATCGATATTCAGGATTCCATCCTGTGCTCGCCCGTCTATGACGTGATGAGCCTGCTCGAGGATGACCGCCGCGATCTGGACGATGCCATCGGGTTGAAATTGCGCGCGCGCTACCGCGACGCCATGAAGGACAGGATCGATCCCGAATTGTTCGATCTTTATTATGCGGTGCACAGCGCCCAGCGCCATGCCAAAAACATGGGCAATTTCGTGCGCATCGCCGTGCAGAAAAACGCGCCGCGCTGGCTCGATTACATTCCGGTCGCAACAAAATGGTTCGACCGCGCGTTGCGCAGTCACGATTACCTCGCGCCGATGCAAAAATGGTTTGCGAAGAACAGCCCGGATTACAACGAAAAACTCACCAATGTCCGTTTCTTTTTGAAATAGGAGAGAGAAAATGACCCTCATCGCCGAACGCGTCAAAAAAGTGAAACCCTCCGCCACGCTGGCCGTCTCCGCCAAGGCGCGCGAGCTGAAGGCCGCCGGAAAACCCGTCATTTCGCTCACGGCGGGCGAGCCGAATTTTGACACCCCGCAAAACATTCAGGATGCGGGCGTCCACGCGATCCGCAACGGCGAGACGAAATATACCGATGTCGGCGGAACTCCGGCGCTGAAAAAGGCGGTGATCGACAAATTCCAGCGCGAGAACAGCCTTTCTTACAAGCCCGAGCAGATCATCGTCGGCGTCGGCGCGAAACACGTTTTGTTCAACGCTTTTATGGCGTCGCTTAATCCCGGCGACGAGGTCATCATTCCCGCGCCGTTCTGGGTTTCCTATCCCGAGATGGTGACGTTGTTCGACGGCGTGCCGAAAATCGTCGTGGGTGCGCCCGAGACGCAATTCAAGATCACGGTGGCGCAGCTCGAGGCGGCGATCACGCCGAAAACCAAATGGCTGTTGCTTAATTCGCCCAGCAATCCGTCGGGCGCGATCTATTCGCGCGACGAGTTGAAGGCGCTGGCGGCGGTGTTACTGAAACATCCGCAAATTTACGTCATGACCGACGATATGTATGAACACTTACGTTTCGACAATGTCGAGTTCTGCACCATTGCCGAGGTCGAGCCGAAATTGTTCGATCGCACGCTGACGGTCAACGGTGTGTCGAAATCCTATGCCATGACGGGCTGGCGCATCGGCTTTGCGGGCGGCCCCGCCGACCTTATCAAGGCGATGACGCTGGTGCAGGGGCAAAGCACGACCAATACCTGTTCCATCGCGCAGGCGGCGGCGTTCGAGGCCTTGAACGGCGATCAATCCGCGATTGCGAAAATGCGCAACGAATATCAGCGCCGCCGCGACATGATGGTGGACAAGCTCAATGCCGCGCCGGGCCTCAGCGTGACGCCACCGCCGGGCGCGTTTTATCTGTATGTGTCCTGCGCGGGGTGTGTCGGCAAGACGACGGCAAGCGGCAAGAAAATCGCCTCCGAGGCCGATTTCGTCGCGTATCTGCTCGAGGAATACAATGTCGCCACCGTGCCGGGTGAGGCGTTCGGCTTAAGTCCGTTCTTCCGTGTGACCTTCGCCGTCAGCGACGAGGACATCAACGAATCTTGCAAACGCATCCAGGAAGCATGCAAGGCGTTGACGGGAGCGGCTTCTGCTGCGGCGTAAAAGTTACAGTGGCCTTCGGACTTGCTCCGGAGGCCCACGAAAATGGGTCCCCGGGACAAGCCCGAGGACCATGAAGAGATAAGAAATGTTCGTGTTCTTTGCGTTCTTAGCGGTTCAAGAATGAAGGCTGTCCGTTATGGCGGGCGAAATGTGTTTTTTTGAAACGCAGAGCTAGACAGAGAACGCAGAGTATTCCGTGATAATTTCCATCTTGGTGTCATTCCCGCGAAAGCGGGAATCTAGTTAAATTTTGCGCTGCTGGATCCCCGCTTTCGCGGGGATGACGGCTCTAGTGATTTCTCTGTTTAACTCTGTCTAGCTCTGCGTTTCAAAAAACTTACGCCGCTTTCGTCTTCTTATCCGCCAATTGGCCGTGGATGTAACGGTCGGCCTCGAGCGCGGCCATGCAGCCCGTGC
>CBFGSX010000009.1:0-23691 GCA_965651535.1 uncultured Alphaproteobacteria bacterium
TATGGCTTTACAGAGGCCGATATGGATCGCCCGCTGATGGTCAACCAGCTGGGCTTTGAAACCGCGACGCTCAAACAGATTGTAGGCCGCCTGCGCGAAATCTATTGTGGCAAGATCGGGTTTGAATATACGCACGTGCTGGACCCAGTGCAACGCGATTGGCTTCAGGAAAAAATCGAAAGCGATCTGCCCAATCTGAACATCACCAAGGATGATCGCCAGAATTTGCTTTCCGACCTGATCAAGGCCGAAGGCCTCGAACAATTCCTGCACAAGAAATATACCGGCACGAAGCGTTTCGGCCTTGAAGGCGGCGAAACGACGATCAGCACGATCGAGGAAATTCTCCGCCACGGCGTTACGCAAGGCATTGAAGAAGTCGCCTTTGGTATGGCGCATCGCGGCCGCCTCAATATGCTGACCAACGTGCTGAACAAGCCCTATGTTGCGCTGTTCTCGGAATTTCAGGGCGCGGCCGCGCATCCGGATTCCGTCCAGGGCTCGGGCGATGTGAAATACCATATGGGGATATCCGCCGACCGCCCCGTCAACGGCAAAACGATCCACGTCTCGCTGACGGCCAACCCGTCGCACCTCGAGGCGGTCAATCCCGTCGTCGTCGGCAAGGTGCGCGCCAAACAGTTCCAGAAAAAAGACGCTACGCGCCAAAAGGTCATGGGGATCCTGATCCACGGCGACGCGGCCTTCCCCGGTCAGGGCGTCGTGGCAGAAACGCTTCTTCTGTCGGGTTTGCCCGGCTATGAGACGGGCGGCACGATCCATATCGTCATCAACAACCAGATCGGTTTTACGACCACGCCGGAATTCGGGCGCTTTACCCCCTATCCGACCGACATCGCCAAGTCTATTCAGGCGCCGATCATCCACATCAACGGCGACGATCCCGAAGCCGCGCTCAAGGCGGCGCGTCTGGCCGTCGAATACCGCCAGAAATTCGGCGACGATATCGTCATCGACATCATTTGCTATCGCCGATACGGCCACAACGAAAGCGACGAACCGGCCTTTACCCAGCCGAAAATGTATGCGGCGATCCGCGAGCAGAAAACGACGCTGACGCTTTACGGCGAAAGCCTTGTGGCGCGGGGCATCTTCACCGAGGAACAAGTCGCGGCACAACGCATGCTGTTCGACGACCATCTCGAGGAAGCCTTCAAGGCCGCCCCGACCTATAAGGTCAACAAGGCGGATATGCTGGACGGCGCATGGACGGGGCTTGAGATTGCTTCGGGCCTCGAGCGCCGCGGCAATACCGGGGTCGATCACGCCACGCTAAAAAAAATCGGCAAGGTCATCACCACCGTGCCCAAGGATTTCAACCTCAACTCCAAGATCGCCCGCCAGTTCGAGGCGAAAATGGCCGCCATCAATTCCGGCAAGGAAATCGACTGGGCGACCGCCGAGGCTTTGGCTTTCGGTACGTTGCTGAACGAGGGCATCCCCGTGCGCTTCACGGGTCAGGACGTAGGCCGCGGCACGTTCTCGCAGCGCCATGCCGTGCTGCACGATCAGGAAAACAGCACGCGCCATGTTCCGCTGCAGCATATCAAGAAAGACCAACCCTATTTTGAAATTTATGAAAGCCCGCTCTCCGAATATGCGGTGATGGGATACGAATACGGCTTCTCGCTGGCCGAACCAAAGGCTTTAACCCTGTGGGAAGGCCAGTTCGGCGATTTCGTCAACGGCGCGCAGATCATCATTGACCAGTTCCTTGCTTCGGCGGAGTCGAAATGGCTGCGTATGTCGGGACTTGTCCTGTTGCTGCCGCACGGCTTCGAGGGTCAGGGGCCGGAACACTCCTCCGCCCGTATGGAGCGTTTCCTCCAGCTTTGCGCCGAGGACAACATCCAGGTGGCGAATTGCTCGACGCCCGCAAATTATTTCCACATCCTGCGCCGTCAGCTGCACCGTAAGTTCCGCAAGCCGCTGGTGCTGATGACTCCGAAATCACTGTTGCGTCATAAATTATGTGTGTCGACCATCGAGGATTTCGGCCCCGGCAGTGCATTTCGCCGTGTGATCCGCGACGAAACAACTAATCTGTCTGCGCCTGCAAAAATCCGTCGCGTGGTGCTGTGTTCCGGTAAGGTCTATTACGATCTGTTTCAGGCGCGCGAGGATCGCAAGATCAACGATGTCGCCATTGTTCGCGTCGAGCAGCTCTATCCCTTCCCGGGCGACGCGCTCAAGCGCGAACTCGAGCGTTACCCGAATGCCGAAATCGTCTGGTGCCAGGAAGAGCCCTATAATCAGGGCGCGTGGTTCTTTGTCGATCGCCGCCTCGAGGGCGTTTTGTCCGAAATCAAGACGAAATCGGCCCGCCCGCGCTATGTCGGACGCCCGGAATCGGCGGCTCCGGCCACCGGATCGCTCAAGCGCCACAATGCGGAACAGGCGAAAATTATCGACGAGGTCTTGGCTTGATAGTGCCGTGGTAGTTCAGATCGGTGTGTTCAAATTTGCCAGGTTTATAGTCTGACGTGTTTCGGGATGTTTGCTTGGACCGAAACATCGATGCAATCTCGGATGTAATGGGGTCTTCCGGATTTTTTGCCTCTGTAATTGAATTTATTGCAGCGACGAAAGATGCATAGGTCTTGAAAGAATTCTCTTTGCCCTCAAATTCGATACCGTTTTCCAGATCCATCTTGGTGATGGCCAACGCGTTTTCCAGCATCTCTTCGATTAAATTATGCTCCTCAAACTCGAATTTGGGAGGAAAAGACTCATCTTTCACAGGATAAAAAGTGAGCGTTTGCTTGCCTTCAGCATCTTGATTCAGTGATGCAAAGGTTACACCGTCTTTTTTGAAATCCACACATTTACCATCGTTGGATTTAGGGAAATCCAACGCGTTACCTTCACTGAAAACACGTTTATTAAGGTCATGCTTTTTAGCCATATATAAATCCTTCCCGGGTGATGCTTCATTATATAACCTAAATATTTAATTATGTCAATAATTAATCCGCAGGTTTCAGACCCTTGCAACTTCCTGTTAACCGCCTATACCTAAGCTGTTGCTATCCATTTTAGAGTGCAAGGAAGCCATCACATGGTTGATATTGTTGTCCCCCCCCTGGGCGAATCCGTTACCGAAGCCACCGTGGCCAAATGGCTGGTGAGCGAAGGCGATTCTGTCGCCGCCGATCAGGCGCTGGTCGAGCTGGAAACCGACAAGGTGACGCTCGAGGTCAATGCGCCCTCGGCTGGTATTCTGAAGGCAATCAAAGCGAAACAGGGGGTGACTGTCTCCGTCGGCGCGATTATCGGTTCCGTCGAGGCGGGCGGCAAAGGTGCTGCTGCGGCCGCCCCTGCCAAGAAAGAAGAAGCGAAAAAAGAAGAACCTAAGGCCGGGCCGCTTCATATCGAGCCGAAGCCGGCTGCCGTTGCTGCCAATGCCGACCTGTCACCCGCCGTGCGCAAGATGATCGCCGATAATAATCTGAATGCCGCCGCCATTCCGGCGACGGGCAAGGATGGTCGCATCACCAAGGAAGATGTGCAGAATTATCTTGCCAAGGCTCCCGCGTCGAAACCCGCCGCCGCGCCTTCGGCCCCTGCTGCGCCACGTGCTCCCCGTGTCGACGGCCCGCGCGAAGAACGCGTCAAGATGACGAAATTGCGCCAGACCATCGCGCGTCGCCTGAAAGACGCCCAGAACACTGCCGCGATGCTGACAACATTCAACGAGATCGATATGTCGGCAGTCATGGCGTTGCGTTCACAGTATAAAGAAGCCTTCGAGAAGAAGCACAAATCCCGCCTTGGGTTCATGTCGTTCTTCGTCAAGGCGGCTGTCAACGCGCTCAAGGAATTGCCTGCGGTCAACGCCGAGATTGACGGCGAGGACATTATTTACAAGAACTATTACGACATCGGCGTCGCGGTTAGCACGCCCAACGGTCTGGTGGTTCCTGTCCTGCGCAATGCTGACGAGATGAATTTTGCCAAGATCGAGAACACGATTGCTGATTTCGGCAAGCGCGCCTCGGAAGGCAAGATTGGTATCTCGGAAATGCAGGGCGGCACGTTTACCATCACGAATGGCGGCGTGTTCGGCTCGCTCATGTCGACGCCGATCCTCAACACCCCGCAATCAGGTATTTTGGGGATGCACTCGATCAAGGAGCGCCCGGTTGTCGTCAACGGTCAAATCGTGATCCGCCCGATGATGTATGTCGCGCTGTCCTATGATCACCGCATGATCGACGGCCGCGAGGCTGTGACTTTCCTTGTCCGCATCAAGGAAGCGATCGAAGACCCGCAACGCCTGCTGTTGGAAATGTAAGAAATGTCTGAATTCGATATCGTCGTCATCGGCGCAGGCCCGGGCGGTTACGTCCATGCCATCCGCGCCGCGCAATTGGGTAAGAAAGTCGCCATCGTCGAAAAACGCGGCACGCTGGGCGGCACCTGTCTGAATGTCGGCTGCATTCCGTCCAAAGCGCTGCTCTCGGCTAGCCACGAATACCACAAAGCCGTGCATGATTTCGAGAAATTCGGAATCAAGGTCACCGCGCCAAAAGTCGATCTGCCTAAAATGATGAAGTTCAAACAGGAAGTCATCGACGCCAACACCAAGGGCATCGAATTCCTGCTTAAAAAGAACAAGATCGAGTGGATCAAAGGCGAAGCAAAAATCAAATCCGCGGGCGTCGTTTCGGTCGGCGGCAAGGACATCAAGGCCAAGAATATCGTCATCGCCACGGGCTCGGCCTCAATCGATATTCCGAACGTCAAAGTCGACGAGAAGCGGATCGTTACCTCGACCGGTGCGCTTGAGCTTGAGAAAATTCCCGGCAGCATGATCGTCATCGGCGGCGGCGTGATCGGGCTTGAAATGGCATCCGTTTGGAGCCGCCTCGGTTCCAAGGTCACTGTAATCGAGTTCCTCGATCACATTTTCCCGACGATGGACACGGATATTTCAAAAGAAGTCCAGAAAATCTACACCAAGCAATTCATCGAGTTCAAACTCTCGACCAAGGTTACCGGCGCGAAGGCGTCGAAAACCGGCGTCACCCTTACCGTCGAGCCTTCGGCGGGCGGCAAAGCCGAGACGCTTCAGGCCGACATCGTTCTGGTCGCCATCGGACGCAAGGCCTATACCGAAGGGCTTGGCCTCGACAAGATCGGCGTGAAAACGGACGAACGCGGCCGCGTGATTGTGGACGACACGTTTGAAAGCTCGGTCGAGGGTATTTACGCGATCGGCGACGTGATCGCCGGGCCGATGCTGGCGCACAAGGCCGAGGATGAAGGTTATATCCTGGCTGAGATGCTGGCCGGGCAATCGGGCCATATCGATTATAATCTGGTGCCGGGCGTGGTTTATACCGCGCCAGAAACGGCCACGATCGGCCAGACCGAAGATCAGCTCAAAAAGGACGGCATTGCCTATAAGGTCGGGAAATTCCCTTTCATGGCCAATGGGCGCGCGCGCTCCATGGCGATGACGGACGGTTTTGTGAAGATCATCGTCGATCCGAAAACCGACAAAGTCTTGGGCGCGCATATCATCGGCCCGGAAGCAGGCGCGTTGATTCACGAGATCGGTGTGTTGATGGAATTCGGCGGCAGCGCCGAGGATCTGGCCCGCACCTGTCATGCGCACCCGACGCTCAACGAGGCTGTGCGCGAAGCTGCTCTGGCGGCGTGGGCCTCACCGATTCATATTTAATCTTCCGCAGGCTTGAGCCATGGCGGAAGCGATTCCGTCTCGTCCGGCGTGGTGTAAGCGGGTTGCTGCGGCGTGGCGGTGCGTGTCGCGCCTCCTCCCCCCATGCCGGGTGTGGGCGGCGCAAGAGTCATGGCGGGCGCCATGCGCGGCCCCGTTGGCGCCGGGGAGCGCAGATGCAGCCCTTCGAGCAATTTCCGCGCGGTATCCGATGACGCCTTGCCGTGATTGTCCACGACGTGTTGCAGGAACATATTTTTCTGTGCCGTGGTCATTTTTTGAAATACCGGATTGTCGGTAACGTCCAGCATTTGCCCCAAGGCTTCGTTGACATCTTTCAGCTTTTGGCTGTCCTCGGTTTTGTCGGCCTGCGCTTCGATCAGGTCGGCGACCTTGTCGAAATTATTCCAGTTCAGCTTGTCGGTCATGCTTCATGCCCTCCTGCTTCGATAAGACGGCCAAGGCGCTGGGACGCGACCATGACCAGAGAAAGATCAACCGCACCGGCACGCATAAGATCGGCCAAGGCCTGATCATATGCATGTAGCGCCTGTTCGCGCGTTTTCAACCACGCCAGCGGGTTATCTTTTTGCTGCAAAGCCTGCATGGTCAGCGTCGCCAGCATGGTGCGCAGATTATCCTCGAGCGTTTCGATGGCTTCCTGCGCCCATGAGGTTTCGACAGGGAGATTGTCCATCATCTGGCGCATTTGCGGAATGTTGAGCCGCTCGGCCAGTGTAAAGTAGACCTGCGACACATCGAGCGCGCGGCGCTTGGTTTTGTCGGCCAGCGCAATCACGTCGCACCCGGCAAGTAAAATGGGCAGGTGTGCGATACGACGCATCAAGCCGTCCGGCAGCGGGGCGTCCTGTTGCAATTTTTTGCGGCGTTGCTGCACCATATCCTTGAGAGATTCCGGCAGCACGTCGTAAAGCGAGTTCTGAAGCGCAAAAAGATCGCGGCTGTATTGTTTTTGCAAATCTTCAAGCGGCAGATTGTGTCCATATTGCTGGAGGAACCACGCCGTCCCTTGATCGAGGCAATCGACGATCTTCTGATAAAGGACAAGCTGTTGGTCGGCGGGAATGACGTTATCAAGCGCGTCAACTTCGCGCCACAGGGTTTGCAGGTCGAAAACATTCTGCGTCAGAACCCAGGCCCGGACGACATGGCCGATATCCGCACCGACGCGCAGCGCCATGTCGGTGACAAAAGTCGGCCCCATGCGGTTGACGATGGCGTTGGTCAGTTCGGTAGCGACGATCTCGCGCGACAATTTATGCGCAGGAATTTCTTTGGCAAATTTCTTGCGCAGGATATCGGGGAAATACGCTTCGAGGGGCTGATACAGCGCCGGGTCGTCGGGCAGATCCGTGGCCAACAGGTCTTTATAAAGCGTGATCTTGGAATAGGCCAGCACGACTGCCAGCTCGGGACGGGTGAATCCCTGATGCAATTCCGACAGGCGATGGATTTCCTCCTCGTCCGGCAAGAACTCGAGCTTGCGGTTCAAAAACCCCTGTTTTTCCAGATGGCGGATGAAATGCGTGTGCTGATTGAAATCCTCGGCCGCGCGACGCGCAACCAGCGATAGCGCCAGAGATTGGTCGTAATTGTTGCTCAGAACGTGGGTAGCGACATCGTTCGTCATGTCGTGCAGCAATTTGTTGCGCTGTTCGAGCGGCAGCTTGCCGTCATTAAGCGGAGGCTGCAACAAAATCTTGATATTGACTTCATGGTCGGAGGTATCCACGCCGCCGACATTATCGATGAAGTCGGTATTGAGACACCCGCCTTTGCGCGCGAATTCAACGCGACCCAGCTGCGTGACGCCAAGATTCGCCCCCTCGCCGATGACCTTGCAGCGCAAGGCCGTCGCATCGACGCGGACGGGATCGTTGGCTTTGTCGCCGACTTGATCGTGGGTTTCGTCCTCGGCCTTGATATAGGTGCCGATGCCGCCGAAATAGAGCAGTTCCACCGGTGCGCGCAAAACCGCCTGCATCAGCTCGAACGGCGTGACGCGATCCTTGGCAATATCCAGCAATGCCTTGATCTCCGGCGTCAGCGTAACGGATTTGTCCTGACGGCTGAACACCGCGCCGCCCTTGGACAAAAGTTTCGGGTTGTAATCGGCCCAGCTCGAGGCGGGCATCTCGAACAGGCGCTTGCGCTCGGCGTGGCTTTTCTTGGCGTCCGGATTCGGATCGATAAAGATATGGCGGTGGTCGAACGCGGCGACCAGCCGGATATGTTCGGACAACAGCATACCGTTGCCGAACACGTCGCCGCTCATGTCGCCGACGCCCGCGACGGTGAAATCCTCGCTTTGAATGTCTTTGCCCAATTCTCGGAAGTGGCGCTTGACGCATTCCCACGCGCCGCGCGCGGTGATGCCCATTTCCTTGTGATCGTATCCTTGCGATCCGCCCGAGGCGAATGCGTCGCCCAGCCAGAAATTGTGTTCCAGCGATATCTTGTTGGCGATGTTCGAGAAGGATGCGGTGCCCTTGTCGGCGGCCACGACCAGATAAGGATCGTCGCCGTCATGACGGCGTGTGTCGGCGGGCGGCACGACAAGGCCGTCCACGAGGTTGTCCGTGACGCTGAGCAAGCTTCGGATCATCGTTTCATAACAGGTAATGCCTTCGCGGCGACGTTCTTCGGGCGTTTTCATTTGCTCGAGGTTTTTACAGATGAATCCGCCTTTTGCGCCGACCGGGACGATGACGGCGTTCTTGACGATTTGCGCCTTGACCAGTCCCAGAATTTCGGTGCGGAAGTCCTCGTAGCGATCCGACCAGCGCAAGCCGCCGCGTGCAATCGGCCCGCCACGCAAATGCACGGCTTCCATGCGATGGCTGTAGATGAAAATCTCGCGATAGGGTCGTGGCTGCGGCAAGTCGGCCAGTCCTTCGCTATTGAGTTTGAGCACCAACACGTCGGCATCGGCGTGGAAATAATTCGTGCGCAGCGTCTCGCACAGGATGTTGGTCATGCTGCGCAGCACGCGGTCTTCATCCAGCTTTTCGACTTTGTCCATCAGGTGTTCGATCTCGACCAGCAACCCCTTGGTCTGGAGGTCGGCTTTTTCGATATCGAGTGCCGGATCATGCCGCGTCAGGAAAATATCCTTGAGGCAACGGGTGACATGCGGATATTTCGCCAGCACCTGTCCCATATAACGCTTGCCGAGCGGATATTCCGCCAGATCAAGGTAGCGTGCCAGCGCACGGAACAGATTGGCTTCGCGCCAGTTGAGGCCGGCAGCCAGCACCAGCGTGTTGAAGGAATCGCTGTCCACCCGGCCGCGCCAGATTACATCAAAGGCCTCGGCGAAAAGAGGCTGTATTTTCTCCAGCTCGTCGGTGACCAGATAATCGAACGTGCCAACCAGCTCGTGCATCCATACGCGCGGCAGGCCGGAATCGGAGGGCGTAAAGACATAGGAGTATTCATGCAGGCAATCGAACCCCATGCGGTCGAGCATGGGCAATAGCTCGGACAGACGGGCCTCGTCGTCGCGTTTGAAAATCTTGATACGGTAATGGCCTTCAGGGTCTTCATCGTAGCGGTGCATCGTCACGACGAGATCTTTCTCGCGCATCGTTTTTTGAATCGATGGCAAATCGTCAATGGCATGACAGAGCTTGGCCTGATCCTGATAGACAACCGAAAAGGCCGATCCGAGATCGGCAAGAAACTGGATGGCGGTTTCTTTGCCGTATTTGCGCACGACTTCGGCCTTGAGACGGTCGAACCACGGCATACAGGCCAAAGCCAGACTTTCGCGCAGCCGGTCGCGGTCGTAATCCGGCAGAAGCGGCGTATCGCAGGCAATAGTATATTGCAGACGTGCCAAAGGCTTTTCATCAACCTGCATATAATGGTCGATGGCGCGGCCTTTGAGCGCGCGCTCGAGGATGTCCTGTGTTTTGAGACGCAAGGTCGTGTCGTATTGATCCTTGGGCAGATAGACCAGCACCGAGAAATAGCGCTGGAGGGTGTCTTCACGAACGAAAACCTCAACCTCGGGGCGATTGCTAAGGCGCACAATGCCGGTGGCGTGCCGATTAAGAAGTTCGGTGTCGATCTGGAATAACTCGTCGCGCGGATAGCTTTCGATAACGTGTTTGAGGGCGCGCCAGCGATGCGAGTCCGACTCATAGCCCGAGCGCATCAAAACCGTCTGCGCCTTGCGTTTGAGCAGCGGAATCTGATCGGTCGGCTTGGCATAGCATTGCGAGGTAAACAATCCGGCGAAAAGGCGCAGTGCCTCGATTTCGCCTTTGGCATTGAACTTTTTGATAACAACGACATCCATATAGACCGAGCGGTGCACCGTAGCGACGCGGTTGGCCTTGACGACCATCATGAGCGGGTCAGGACTGGTCAGAATGTTGCGCACACGTTCGGGGATCAGATCGTCGGTAATCAGCCCGTCGAACAACAGAAACATTTTATCGCGCAGGATACCAAGGCTTTTACGCGCTTCCATGTCAAAATAGGTGATCTTGCGATCACGGCGCAGCGTGTGCTCGCGATAGCCGAGGAAGGTGAAATTCCCCTCCTTGAGAAAAGTCAGGAACTGAGCCGCCTCATAAGCATCCTCGCCATTGACCATGTCGGGGCTATCTTCCAGGTCGTTGATCGTCTCGGCGATCTGGCCTTGCATGGGAATCCAATCCTCGACAGCAGCTTGCACGTCGCGCAGCACATCGTGGATCGATTGCTTGAGCGCATCGATGTCCAGCTTTTCGCCGCGATATTCGCATTGGATATGCAGCACTTTGTCCGACAGGATGTCCGGGCTGAGCTCGTCGTCGTCATGGGTGGACAACAGATTGCCGTCATCGTCACGGCGTATTTTGATATTCTCGTTCAGCGTAACGCCGACATAAAGATGATTTTGGCGCAGCATATTGAGGACGGAGTCCGTCATAAACGGCGTGCGCCGCTGGATGATGGTGATGTCGACGCGGTCGTCATATCCGAACTTGTCTTCCTGAACGTCGATAAAGATGTCCTTGAAGCGACGAATCTGTATATTTTTCCATAAATATTCCAGCGTGGCCGCGACCTCCTCGATCGGGCGCTTTTGAAGATCGCGCAGGCCATCGCCTTGCATTAATTTATGGACGAAGCGTTCCTTGTCGGCATGGGTCAGCTTACCAGGCGCAGGCCAGTTTTTGATATGCGACAGCACAGCATCGCGCAAGGCCTCGCCCGGATCTACCGCCTTCGGTGTAGTTTTGCCGTTTTCTTCTTGTGGTTTCGACATACCCATCGTCTCTGGTTTTTTTGGGACGTCATGCTAGCATGACGCCAATGCAAACCCAAGCCGCGACCCCGTTGAAAACGATGCTGCACGACAATATGGATTTCCACCGCGCCCGCATGGCCGAAGCGCTCCATCAGGCCACTCTAGCGGCCAATTCTGAAGAAGTCCCTATTGGGGCGGTTCTGGTGGAGGCGGCCACGGGCGAGGTTCTGGCACGGGCGCATAATGCCACGATTACGCAAAATGACCCGACCGCCCATGCCGAGATTCTGGCCATCCGCGAGGCTTGCCGGATCAAGGGTGCGCAGCGTATCCCGGAATGCGACCTCTATGTGACGCTGGAACCCTGCCCCATGTGCGCGGCGGCCATCAGCTTTGCCCGGATACGCCATGTGTATTTCGGGGCGGAGGATCCAAAATCGGGCGGCTTTGTCAGCGGCCCGAAACTGGCCGAACAACCCGCCTTGCACCACAAACCCGGCTTTACGGGCGGCATCATGGCTGAGGAAGCCGCCGCCCTGCTCCGCGATTTCTTCAAGGCGCGGCGATGAATCTGCCCAACCTTCCCGAGCCGTTTTCCGTCAGCGAGCTGAGCCAGAAAATCAAGCGCACGCTGGAGGGCGATTTTGAATATGTGCGCGTGCGCGGCGAATTATCCAAGGTAAAAATCCATACCTCGGGCCATCTATATACCGATCTCAAGGATGCGGACGCGGTGATCAACGCCGTGTGCTGGCGCGGCACGGTGGGGCGGCTTGCCGTCAGGCCCGAGGAAGGGCTTGAAGTTGTCTGCACAGGCAAGATCACGACCTATCCGCTGCGTTCGAACTATCAGCTTGTGATCGAGACGATGGAGCTGGCGGGACAGGGTGCCTTGCTCAAGATGCTCGAGGAACGGCGCAAAAAGCTCGAAGCCGAAGGTTTGTTCGCACCGTCGCGCAAAAAGCCGATCCCCTTCCTGCCGCGGCGCATCGGCGTGATCACCTCGGCCACGGGCGCGGTTATTCGCGACATTCTGCACCGTCTTGGGGATCGTTTTCCGGTGCATGTGCTGGTTTGGCCTGCGACGGTGCAAGGGCCAAGCACCGTGCGCGAAGTCGTCGCCGGACTGGAGGCGTTCAACGCCCTGCCCGACGATTTGCGTCCCGACGTACTGATCGTCGCACGTGGCGGTGGATCGCTTGAGGATTTGATGCCGTTCAACGAAGAAGCCATCGTGCGCGCCGTCGCCGCCAGCGCCATCCCGGTCATCAGCGCCGTCGGACATGAAACCGACACGACGCTGATCGACCATGCGGCGGATCGCCGTGCCCCGACGCCGACCGCGGCGGCGGAAATGGCGGTTCCCGTCCGCGCCGATCTGATCGCGACGATCGGCATCCAAAACCAGCGTTTGCAAAACACCTTGATGTCCAGACTGAAACATCTCGCCAGCGAATTGCGCGCCTTGCGCGCGGGTCTGGGCGATCCGCAGAATATTTTGCAAACACAAAGCCAGCGTCTCGATTTCGCCGGGCTGCAAGCCCAACAAGCCTTGAAAAATATCGTCGCACGCGAGCAGCAAAACCTGACGCGCGCCCAAGGCCGCCTGCGCCATCCGGGCGATTTGCTGTCGTTATCGGTGCAAAAATTGAAAAGCCTGTCGCAATTACTCGAGAGCTATTCCTATAAAAACGTGCTGGCACGCGGCTTCGCGCTGGTGCTCGATCCCGGCGGGCAGGTCGTGGCTTCGGCGGCCAAAGCCTCGAAAACCGATGCGTTGCGCCTTGTCTTTGCCGACGGCGAAACCGCCGTCACCCCGGACAAAACCCGATGAAAGCGTTCGCGCCCCTTTTCGAGGATAGAAATGTCCGCAAGCTGTTCCGTGTCTTCGCGCTGGAGGGGCATGAACTGCGTCTGATCGGCGGCTGCGTGCGCGACGTGCTTTTGAAACGTCCCCTCGGCGACAAGGATTTCGCCACCACCGCCACACCGCAACAGATGATGGCTTTCTTGCCAAAATATGGCGTTCATGCCGTGCCGACCGGAATCGCATTCGGCACGGTGACGGCGGTGATGGATCGGATTCCCTATGAAATCACAACGCTGCGCGCCGACGTGAAAACCGACGGCCGTCACGCGCAGGTGCGTTTTTCATCGGATTGGAAAGGCGACGCCGCGCGGCGTGATTTCACCGTCAACGCGCTGAGCGTGGATCAGGATGGAAATTTGCATGATTATTTCGATGGGTTGGGGGATCTTAAAAAGAAAACGCTGCGCTTTATCGGCAAGCCGGAACAGCGCCTGAAAGAGGATTATCTCCGCCTGTTGCGCTATTTCCGTTTTGCCGCTGTGCTTGACTGGAAGCTGAACGACAAAAAGGCTTTGGCCTTGTGCAGAAAAAACGCGCTCTCCCTCAAAAAACTCAGCCGCGAGCGCACACAAAGCGAGTTATACAAGATTTTATCCGCTCCGGCGGCTTTGCGCGTCGTCAAGGTGTTGGATCAATATAACATCCTTGGCCTTGAGTTGAATGTTGCACGGCTGAAGAAATGCCTTGCGCTGGACAAAGAAAACGACCCGTTCCGTCGCCTTCTTGCTCTTGCTGCCGCTTGGGATTTTGACGCGCTTTTTGCGTGGATCGTTCTGACCAACGCGCAGAAAAAACGCGCTGCCGCGTTACAGAATGTCGCAGATGATGCGCGCAAACCCCTTTCCTACAGGCTTTATTTTTATGGCGTCGAGGCCGCGACGGATTACGCCATGTTGACCGGAAATAGGGACGATCTGGCAAAAATCCGCCGTTGGAAAAAGCCTGTCTTTCCGCTCAAAGCCGACGATTTGATGGCGCTGACAGGCGGCCCCGGCCCGGCTTTGGGCCGGATACTACGCGAGGCCGAAGCGTATTGGGTAGAAAAAAATTTTCGTCCGAAAAAGAAAAGTCTTTTGGAATGGCTTAGTGTCCGGTGATGATCTGGTAACGCGAGGGCAAGTTCTCCAGATAATAGTCGATTACGGCACGGGCTGAGCGTCCGTTCCAATCGGCATCCCCCTCGAAAATGGCAACCGCACGCAAACGACGGTCAAGAATGATTGTGATCGGGACACCCGCAACATTGCGGAGCAGGCTCATTTTTTGGATATCGCCATTGGCATCCACAAAAGGAGGCAGCTTGTCCCACCCCTTCTCTTCCATAAAGTTTTTGATTTTTTCCGGGTCGGACTGGTCGATGGAAACGGTCACGACCTGAAAATCGTCGCTTTGCATGGCGTGCTGGAGCGCGTTAAGAGAGGGCAGTTCATCAATGCACGGGGGGCACCACATCGCCCAGATATTGAGCAGAACAACGCCGCCTCGAAATTCAGACAAATAGGTCAACCCTTTCCCGGATCGGGAAAGAAGTATCTCGGGCAGGTGGGTTGGCTCGGGAAGGACGCGCAGTTTCACCATGTCGCCGGTCAAAGGCGGGTTTTTAAAGTCTGCAGCGGCTGGAAATGCCACAAAAACCAGAACAAGAAACAGAATAAGACGGTGCATTGCGTTCCTTTCTTTTCCAGCTAAACTATCATAAAAAGGACGAAAAGGAACCGTCATGCGTCTTGTTTTAATCGTTTTTCTTTGCGCCGCCCTTGCGGGATTGTCGGGATGCGGCAAAAGACCCTCGGAACTGGAAACGCCTGCCGGGTCGCTCTACCCTCGCATCTATCCGGCAGATCCGTTCTAGAGTCTATCGGCCAGCAGCGCGTTGACGCGTGTGCGCAGCGTGTCGATGTCGAAAGGCTTGGACAGCACCTCATGTGCCAAAGCGTCGAGATTATGCGCCCGCTGGCGTTCGTGGGCATAGCCCGTCATCAACAGGATTTTCATGTTGGGAAAATCGCGCTCGGCCTGAAGCGACAGCGTGATCCCATCCATGCCCGGCATGGCGATATCCGACAGCAACAGGTCAAAGGATTTGTCGCGCAGCATATTCATGGCGGCAAAGCCGTCAAACGCCGAAAATACGTCGTGCCCGTCCGCCTCGAGGGCGCGCTCGACATACATACGGACATCGGGTTCGTCGTCAACGACGAGAATACGGGCCATGCGGCAGTTCTCCTGCCTACTTCTTTACAATAAAAGCCGTTACTAATCGGTAAAGCGCACAACAAGCTCTTGCCCCTCGGCAGGAGAATCAGCCAGGGTGTATTCAAAGTTTGCGCTTTCACCGGGCGGAATATTTTTTCCATAAAGTTCAATCGACCAGTCTTTGAGCCACCCGTCCTTGCCACTAAGCCTTACCAGCAGATTCGGAAGAGTCCTGTCATGCGCGGTGTCATTGACCAGCTTGCCTTTGACGTTCAACACCGCAGGCGATATTTCCGTGACTAACTCGGCCTGCACTTCGTCGATCAAAAATCCTGTTCCCGGTGCAGGAACTTCAAGGCCGATTTTTTCAAACAACAACGCCGAAGGTGGCCATCCGGCGGCAACGGCATGGCGGATCACGATTAAAAAGACAAAGGTTGCAACAAAAAAAGCAAAGCCGCCCAGCGCGCCAAGCAAGGCGGCACGCCCTGTTCCGCCATGCAGAGCTTCGACCGTCATGCGGCTTGGGTCGACGGGCGGGCGCGCTGCGTGTGTCGAAGGCGGGGTCTCCTCGCGGTATTCGGTGAAATCCTGCGTCACCTCTTCGCCTGCGGCGGCTTGTAGCCATGTGTAGGCGCAGGACGAACATTTCACGCGGCGGCCGCGCGGGCCGACCGCCTCGTCCGGCAGGATATATTGCGCTTCGCAGGAAGGACAGGTGACGATCATGGTGGGATTATAGGCCCGTCATTTGCTCAAGCCAAGCGGTCAATGGAGCCTTGATCTGGCCGAACAGAGCCCAGCAGGCGGCCAGAATCATCCCCAAAAACAGCAGGTTGAGCGCCAGCAGGGCGATGATATCCCATGTCCAGAAAGGCTTTTTCTCGGGCTTCATGACCGCTAGACTAGGCCGCGATGACGACCGAGACAATCCATCTTACTGAAGATTTCATAGGCCGACGGCTGGACGCCGTGCTGGCGGAACTTTTCCATGACGTATCGCGCGCGCAAATCCAGAGCTGGATCAAAGAAGGCCGGGTGACGCATGACGGCCTGGCGCTCAAGGCGTCGTTCAAGGCCAAAAAGCCGATGCCCCTCCTTCTTGACCGCCCGGAAAAACGCCCCTTTGAGCCGCCGCGCGCCGAAGAAAAGCCCGAAAATCTCGAGATTGTTTTTGAGGACGACCATTTGCTCGTCATCCACAAACCGGCGGGGATCGCCGTGCATCCCGGCGCGGGACGGCGCGACGGCACCTTGGTCAATATGCTGCTGGGCCATACCGGCGGCGCACTTTCCGACATGGGCGACATGGAGCGCCCGGGGATCGTGCACCGCCTCGACAAGGATACAAGCGGCCTGATGCTGGTGGCCAAGACCAACGCGGTGCACGCCGCGCTGGCCGAAGCGCTGCAACGGCGCGAAATCAGCCGGATCTACCGGGCGCTGGTCTGGAACATTCCGAATCCCGTTTCCGGCACGGTCGAAACACGTATCGGACGTGACCCGAAAAGCCGCCAGCGCATGGCCGTGCTGAACACCGGCGGCAAGGAATCCGTGACGCACTACAAGATCGTCGAGGCCTTTGGCACCGCCGCCGCGCTGGTCGAATGCAGGCTGGAAACGGGTCGCACGCACCAGATCCGAGTCCATATGGCGCATATCGGCTGCCCGGTGATCGGCGATCCGCTCTATGCCGGGCGTCATGCAAAACGCGGGGCCGCTTTTTCTCTTGAAACGGACGGACAGATGCTGCACGCAGGCGAAATTGCCTTTGTGCATCCGATAACGAAAGTGGAAATGCATTTTACTGCACAGCCGCCGGAACGCTTTCGGATTGTCTCTGCGGCATTAGGAATCGGCTTTTGATTCTTCTTTTTCTGCTGGTGGCGGCGCCATAGCCGTGACCGGAACGCCCGACGTCACCCCGCTTCCCCATTGCTCAGCCAGATATTCTTGATCTTTCTCGATGCGCTTGATGCGAGATTCCGCATTCCGACGCAGCACGCCGACGACCAGCATGGGTACATAGAAATACAACAGCCAACCGAACGCTGCAGGCAGAAACATCATCAGCAGGCTGAAGGGCTGCATGATAATTTCAAGAGAGTTAGGGAGAGCGTGGCCACGTTGCCACAATTTGAACAGCGACGGCAGCACTCCGGCGAAATTGAGAAACAGCACCGTCGGCCCCAGACTGCGCTCGCGCGAGGTGTCGACAAAATACGCCACCGCCGTCGGCATCATGCCGACCAGCAAAACGATTGTCGTGGGAAGCATGGTCACGGCGACGACCGCGCCGACAATAGCAATGAGCAATCCCATCGTACGGCGGTTACGGCGTGGGGCGACGGTTGCGGGCTTTTTGTCCTGAGCCATGTCAATAACCTCCATGGCCGGTAAAGTTCATCATGATCGTGCTGGCAATCATGATCCCCGATAGCACCACGGCGATCACCAACGCGATATGTCGGCCTGCGCCCATGCCGAATTCGGGATCGCGCTCGAGTCCGCGGCGGATATGCTCTTTTTCGTAGTTCAGCGCGACATAGGTTTTTCCGGCCTGGACAAAATCGTATTCGTCTTTACGCACCTGAAGCGGGTTATCAATCAAGGCCATGAGTCGGCTCAGGCTTCCGGTTTTCACCTCTTTGGGAATTTGCCGGATGATCTCCTGTTTCAGGTTCTGGTTGCGAAAGCGGTGCGCGACGGTCTCGGCGTCCTTGGACAGCCATTCGCACAAGGAAATAAGTTTAGGGCAATCGTAGCGTTTTTGGATTCCCTGATAGAGGGTAATAAGCGCAAGACTCTTGCGGATATTGTCTCCGGACTCAAGCAAGGAAAGAAATCCCGTGTTATCACGGTTATCCCGTGTAGCAATAAATGCCGCGATGTGGCGATCAATCGGGCGGTTACTGCGGTGCTGTGCGGCAACGGCGTCAAGACCTCGCAACAGGAACCCGCAGTTGATGGTATAGCGATTTACCAGCATATCGCTCATGCATGGAACGTGTGGACAAAGCTCATACAATACGCGCTCAACGCCGTAATCGATTCCTCGGCGCACAATCATTTTCGAAGCTTGATCCAGTCTTTGTTGGCCATCGTGTCGTGGATCGGTCGTAGAGTTTTCCTTGTAGGACATCCAGACCCATCCGAAACGATCGCGGATGATCTCAGCATAGCTTTGTATGGGAGAACCGTTATTGAGTGCATAGGCCATGCCATAGCCAATACCTGATGGAAATATGCGAAGATCCTTGTAACGGATGGGAGCGGTGGGATCCAAAGCCATACTAACAAAACAGATGAGTCTCTCTTCATAGCCTTGTGTGCGCCCACCGACACCAGCACGACTAATGGCGGCATTGACCAGATCGGCGGTTTCCTGATCCATCAGGGCGCGCTCGACCCATTTGCCGACATGACCGCTCTCGATCAACGTGACAGCTTCAGGAATATTGTGAATAAGATCCTTGGCGAGCGTACGCATACGCATATATTTCTTGTTGTTAAAGTCGATGGCGCGCTGCGCTTTGGGAGTGACGGAGGTCGGTTTCGAGGTTGTGCGTGTACCGTCTACCCAGGACTCCACTTGTTCGAGGGTCCAGCGTTGACGTGGATCGTCGTTGAGCGTCGCACGAAGGAATTCCGCCAGACCGGGTGACAAGCGCAAACCATCCGTCAGGACGGCAAAGCTGCTGCGCTGAATTTTTTCTTCAATGATGCTATCACTATCCCGTCCCTCGAGCGGGTTGTTGCCTCGCGCCAGCACAGCGATCGTTGCACCGAAAGAATAAATGTCATCCAATACCGTGCCGATGCCTTTACCCTGCTTATTGGCCATACCACGTTCGATGGTTTCATACACGGCCGGCTGGATCAGGCCAGGAATGGATGAGGCACACTCCCCTAGCATCGCTTCAGCATTGTCGTGCGCGGTCATAAAGACGTTGTCAGGTCGGATATTACCGTGGAAAAGACCACGATCGGCAAAATCGCGCAGAGCGTAAAACAACGGACGAATAATGCCGTTGCGCATGACGTCTTCACTGATCGGCTCGCGGCGTTGCAGGTGACGCGGCAAAATGGCATTTCCGCCGGGACGACGATAGATCAGGGCATAGCGCTGGGATTCGCTTTGCGGCCAATCGATAACGGTGGCTGTGCGTAGGGTCATAAGACCGCCAATCTCGGTATTGACCATAGAGCTGACGACATCCAGACGCACAGGCGCACGTCCCTTCATGACAAAGGCAATATGATCGGCGGCCCCGCTTTCAAAGGCCGTGCACTCATAGGCCTCTGCCATTTCATGTTCAAAATCGGAAAGCGGGCGCGAGGGATCGATGTCAAAGCGATTATTGACTGTAATTTTTTCTCCCGACGAACGCGTCGCGGATGACGGAGGCGTCGTGGCCTCGAGCGTGCCTTCGGTTTCAGGCAACGGGGCAGGGTCGGCCATATCGTCGGCCATGAGACAATTTCCTTTGTATCTTTATACAAAGTTACGGTTCTTAAAGGAAAAAAAGGGTTAACCCTAAGAGAGTCTCTTGAGGTTTTCTCGTGCCTCGGCCCCGGCCCAATCGAGCCATTCCGTCAGGATTTCAAGGTCATCGGCCTCGATCGTGCCGCCGCACCAGATTCGTAAGCCCGGCGGCGCAGTTTTATACGAGTTTATGTCATGCGCGACATTTTCTTCTTCCAATAAATCAAACACGGCGTGGGTCAGCCTAACCGGATCGATCCCATCGACCGCCCTGATCTTGAGACAAACCGAGGTTTTAGAGCGCGTGGCCTCATCTTGCGGTAAATGTTCTACCCAATCCGTTTTTTCTATCCATTTATCAATGGTTTCCGAGTTTTTCTTTACGCGATTTTGGATTTCCTTGCGCCCGCCGATGCTTTCCATCCAGCGCAAGACGTCCAGAGCGTCCGAAACACACATCATCGACGGCGTATTGATGACATTGCCCTCGAAAAAGCTCCTATCCGGCACGCCGTTTTTGTCGCGCAGCTGGAAAATCTTGGGCATCGGCCATGGTGGCGCATATTCGACAAGACGCTTTTGCGCTTTCGGGCTCATCACGATCATGCCGTGCTGCGCCTCACCGCCCATGACTTTCTGCCACGACCATGTGACAACATCGAGGTCGCGCCATGGCAATTCATAGGCAAAGGCCGCTGAAGTCGCGTCGCAAATACGCAGCCCCTTCCCTTGCGGCGGAAATTTGAAGTTATCCGGGATCCGCACGCCGCTGGTGGTGCCATTCCAGACGAATACCGAATCGCGGTCGGGGCTGATTTCGTTCAGATCGGGCAAAACGCCGTATTCGACGGAGAAAGCGCGAACATCCTCCAGCGGCAATTCCTCGACGATATCCTGATACCAGAGCTGGCTGAATTGTTCCCACGCAAAAACATCGACTCCAACACCCGGCGCCCCGAGTAAATTCCACATCGCCAATTCGACCGCGCCCGTATCCGAAGCAGGCGTAATCCCAATCTTGTAGCCTTCGGGTAAATCAAGAAGTGCCGCCGTGCGGTCGATGATTTCCTTGAGGCGGCTTTTGCCCAGACGGGAACGGTGCGAGCGTCCCAGTATATCGGTGTCGAGATTGTTAAAAGACCATCCCGGCCTTTTGGCGCAGGGGCCGGAGCCGAAACAGGTATTTCTGGGTTTGCGGGAAGGCTTGTTCATTCTGAATTTTTATCGCGAGTCCGGCAAAGAAAGTCTTAAACTTTAAATTCGAGGCCCATCGAGCGATAGCGCTCGGGATCTTCCTGCCAGTTGCCGCGCACCTTCACGAACAGCGATAGATGGATGGGAACTCCGAATTGACCCTTCATGTCCTTGCGTGCCGCCGTGCCGATCTCCTTCAGGCGCTGTCCCTTGTGGCCCAGCACGATGGCGCGCTGACTTTCGCGCTCGACATAGATCACCTGTTCGATGATCCATTTCTCCGGATCGCTTTCGTCGAAGTTCTCCGTTTCAACGGTGCAGGAATAAGGCAATTCCTCGTGGAGTTGAAGGAATATTTTTTCCCGCGTGATTTCTGCAGCCAGCAAGCGCATCGGCATGGTCGTTATCTCATCTTCATCGTAGAGCCACGGACCCGGCGGCATCTTCCCGATGAAATAGCGGCGCAGATCATCCACACCGTCATTGTTCTGGGCCGATATCATAAAGATGTCATCGAAAGGAAACGCCGCGCTGAATTGTGTCGCCAACGTCAAAAGCTTTTGCTTTTGTATTTGGTCGATTTTATTGAGTAATAGCACAGTCGGCTTCTTCTCTGTCTTGAGCTTTTCAAGCGTGTCGCGCACATGAAGGAGAGGATTGCTGCGCGAGGCATCGACGATCACCGCGACCAGGTCGGCATCGCGCGCGCCTTCCCATGCGGCATGAACCATGGCACGGTCGAGGCGCTTTTTCGGCTGGAAAATGCCGGGTGTATCCAAGAATATTATTTGCGTCTTGCCTTCAACGGCGATGCCGGTGATGCGACTGCGCGTCGTCTGGACTTTTGGCGAAACGATGGCCACCTTTCCGCCGATCAGACGGTTGAGCAAAGTTGACTTTCCCGCGTTGGGCGGGCCGATAATGGCGACATAGCCGCAAGCGGTTTGTATTTCCATCATGCTTTTCCAATCGCTTCCAACATTTTGCGCGCCGCTTCCTTTTCAGCGATTTGCTTCGATGCGCCATTGGCTCGTTGCGAGTTTTGTCCGGCCACCGATACTTCGACGGTGAAAAGGGGCGCATGATCCGGGCCGGAGCGTTCGACGATCTTATATTCCGGCAAGGGAATGGCTTTGCCCTGCGCCCATTCCTGAAGGCGGCTCTTGGCATCTTCGGGCGGAGTCACAGCTTTGTGCAAACGATCCCGCCAAAATCGGCGGATAAATTTTTCGGCGACGGTAAAACCGCCATCGAGATAAAGAGCGGCGATTAAAGACTCAACCACGTCGGACAGGATGGATTCCGTCACACGGCTTTCATGGCCGGACATTTGCACATGGCTCGACATTTCCAACTGCGCGGCGATGTCCGCCAATGTCCCCTGCTTTACCAACGCGCTGAGGCGCTTGGCAAGAGCCCCCTCATCTTCTTGCGGAAAAGCATGATAAAGCATTTCGGCGACAATAAAGCTCAAGATTCGGTCGCCAAGAAATTCCATGCGCTCATAGGAATCCTTGGCCGTGCTGGTATGCGTCAGGGCGCGCGTCAACAGCGCCTTGTCGGCGAAAAAATATCCAATACGGTGTTCCAGTTCGGACATTATTCGATCTTTTTTAACAGGCGACCATAACGCAGATCGACGGGCCATTTCCAGATTTCCCAAGCGCGCGTCCCTTCCTCAAGCGAGAAAAAAATACGGACGGCCTTGCCGACAAGATTTTCAACCGGGACGAATCCGACCTCGGACATGACGCGGCTGTCCTGCGAACCGTCGCGGTTGTCGCCCATCATAAAATAGTGTTTTTTGGGAACGACGAATTCCTCGGTGTCATCCAGCGGCGCCTCGTCGGAATATTCGAGGATTTCGTACGCTACGCCTTCGGGCAAAGTTTCGCGGTAGCGCTTGTGCGTCTTGCGTGTGCCATCCGGCAGTGTCAGCGTATAATCGCCGACATATTCGCGCGGCACTATCGTCCCATTGATATACAGGCGGCCGTTACGCATCTGGATACGGTCGCCCGGCAATCCAACAGCGCGCTTGATATAGTCGATTCCCTCCTGACGCGGTTTGCGGAAGACGATGACTTCACCGCGTTTGACGGGCTTGAAGTTGACCCGGCCCTCGATCGGTATCAGCCCGAGCGGAAACGAATAGCGGCTATAACCGTATGACGATTTCGAGACGAACAGATAATCGCTGACCAGCAGGGTCGGGATCATCGAGCCGGACGGAATTGAGAAAGGCTCATAGGCGAGGCTGCGTACCGTCAGCGCAATGAGTCCTGCAATGAATACGGTTTTAATCGTCTCATACAGGTGATTTTCATCGGAAGGCTTGATATCAAATTTTTCTGTGGTCATGTTTTTCTTTCAAAGACGGCAAAGGCAATAGCATAATCGACATCATCACTCATGGACAGGCGGATGTTCAAGGGGGTATCGCCTAGCATTTTTGCCGCGCCGCCCGAAACAGTCACGTTGGGCGCGCCCTGCCCGTCCGGCAAGATTTCCCAATCATGCCATGACAGGCTTTCACGCATACCCGTGCCCAAGGCCTTGAGCAAGGCTTCCTTGGCGGCAAAAAGCCGTGCATAGGCGGCCACCTTGTCCGGACGGTTTTCGGCGCGTTCGCGTTCGCGTGGCGTAAAACAGCGTTCGAGAAATTTTTCATCATACTCTTCGATCGCCGAGCGGATGCGGCTGATGCGGACAATATCGGTGCCGATGCCTGTAATCATAATTCACCTTCAAGACGTTTTTGCAGACGGCGCACCTTTTGTTCATGATACAGGCAAATCATTTTGCGTGACGTATAATAGGCCAAAAGATAACTCGGCACAGCCAGAAGCGCGCCACCGAGCAACATTGGAAAAATGACATTTTCAAATGTCAGAGCGAGCCGATCCCACGAGGTGATCGGCCATATCTGGCTCCAGATGCTTTCGGCGGATGCGACGGCTTCCGGTTTGTGGTGCGGG